>CAZRLM010000132.1:0-2676 GCA_964600835.1 uncultured Oscillospiraceae bacterium | reverse complement strand
GCCTTGGGCTTGCGACCGCGAGGCTTCTTCACGGGTTCTGCCGAATCGGCGGGCGTTTCTTCGGCCTTGGGCTTGCGACCGCGGCGCTTTTTTTCCGGTTCCGCGGGGGCTTCGGACGCATCCAGATCAATCTTGACGACGACTGGGTTATCCTCCGCGTCGTCATCCGCGGAGGGTTCTTCCGACGCCGGGAAAGAGCCGGAAACGAGGCTTTCGTACAGTTCTACATAGCGCTTGGCCGAGTTCGTCCAGCTGTAATCGCCGGTCATGCCGCGATGCTGGAGCTGCTTCCAAACGTCCTGATGATCACGATAGTAGCTTTCCGCCCGGCGAATGGTGTTGAGCATATCATGCGCGTTATAGTTGAAGAAGGAGAAGCCGTTGCCTTCGCCGGTGTACTCGTTGTAGCTGAGCACCGTATCCCGCAGTCCGCCGGTCTCCCGGACGATGGGCAGCGTGCCGTAGCGCAGCGCGATCAGCTGGCTGAGGCCGCAAGGCTCGAACTGGCTCGGCATCAGGAACATATCGGAGCCGGCATAGATTTGATGAGCCAGCGCGTGATCCATCGTGAAGCGGGCTGCCATCTTGCCCGGGAACTCGCTCTCCGCCCAGGAGAACAGATTCACATAGCGGCTCTCGCCCATGCCCAGCACGACGAGCTGCACGTTTTCCTGCATCAGATCGCCGATGATGTAGTCCACCAGGTCGAGGCCCTTCTGGTTGCTCAGACGGCCCACCATGCCGATAATCGGCACGTTCGGGTCAACCGTCAGGCCCAGCTTTTCCTGCAAATCACGTTTGCAGGCGGCCTTTCCGGCCAGATCATCCGCGGAATAGGTCGCCGCGATGCGCTGATCCGTCGCCGGATTGTAGTCCTCCATGTCGATGCCGTTCAGCACGCCGAAGAGGCTGTTCTTGCGCGCGCGAAGCAACCCATCCAGGCGCTCGCCGTAGTAAGCCGTCTGAATCTCCTCGGAGTAGGACGGGCTGACGGTGGTGATCACGTCGCTGTACACCAGACCGGCCTTCAAGTAATTCGCGCAGCCGAAGCATTCCAGCTTGTCGTCCGTCCACAGGCTGTCGCCCAGGCCGAGCACGTCCTGCACCTCGCGGATGCCGAAGATGCCCTGGTATTGCAGGTTGTGGATGGTGAACATCGTCCTGATGTTGGTGTAGAACGGCAGATGCGCGTACTGAATCTTCAGCAGCGCGGGTACCATGCCGCTCTGCCAGTCGTTGGCGTGGATCACGTCCGGCTGGAAGCCGATCAGCGGCAGCGCGTTGAGAATACCGCGGCAGAAGAAGCCGAAGCGCTCATACTCGTCCCCGCCCAAGCCATAAATATACGGCCGGCCAAAGTAATACTTGTTGTCCACAAAATACCAGACAACGCCGTCCTGCTCCAGCTTTTCAATGCCGCAATACTGCCGCCGCCAACCAAGCTGCACCTCAAAGTCCACCACATGGGTCATTTGAGACGTCCACTTTTCCGGAATGGCGCTGTACAGCGGCAGGATGACGCGCACGTCATGGCCCGCTTTGGCCAGCACAGGCGCAAGCGCGCCCACCACATCCGCAAGACCACCGGTTTTCACAAAGGGAACGCATTCGCTTGCCGTAAAAAGAATTTTCATCTGCTGATATACCTCCTGCATCAATCACTTGCGACATGGATAAACCGCGCTGTCAGTATATTGCACACTGCAGCGCGGTTTATTCCTCTGTCAGATCACTACATTCTTCGCAATCACAATCGGATACGCGGCGGGGCCGATCAGACGCGCGTTGCGCTTGATCACCGCCTGCTTATCCAGAATGCAGTTCTCAATGTACGCGCCGGAATGGACGTTGCCATCCTGCATGATGATGCAGTTCTTCACATGAGCGTCGGGAGCGATCCGCACGCCGCGGAAGAGGATGCTGTTCTCCACCGTGCCCTCGATGATGCAGCCATCCGCCACCAGCGAATTGACCACGTTGACGTTGTCGCCGTAGCGAGCGGGCATTTCGTCGCGAACCTTGGTGTACACGGGCAGATCCTCGCTGAACAGCCGACGGCGGTTCGCGGTGTCGAGGATGTCCATGTTGAAGCGGAAGTAGCTCTGCACCGAGTCCATCCGCCAGCAGGGGCCGGTGTACTCGCAGGCGTTGATGCGCAGCTTGCCTTCCTGCACGGAGCGGAGCAGCACGTCACGGTTCATGTCATGATAACCGTGCGCAACGCCCTTGTCCACCAGGGAGCGGAGCAGCTCGCGCTTCATGACCATCACATCCATGAAGCAGCAGTCATAGTTCGGATGGGTCGGCTCCACCTCGAAGTCCGTCACCGTTCCGGTCTCGTCGACGGTGAAATAGCTGCCGTACTCGTCCCGCTTCATGGCGGGATCGCGGGTATACATGAGGGTGATGTCCGCGCCGCTGTCCTGGTGGAAGCGGACAAAGTCGTCCATGTGGCAGTTGTAGATGATGTTGGAGCCGCTCAGCACCAGATATTCCTGCTTGGACCGGCTGAGGTAGTTGGTGTTGGAGCGCAGCGCGTCCAGCATACCGGAATACACGCCCACGTTCTCACGGGTCAGGAAGGGCGGCAGCACATACATACCGTCGTTCTTGCCGTGCAGGTCCCATTCCTTGCCGGAGCCGAGGTGATCCATCAGGCTGTGGTAGTTCTTCTGC
>CAZRLM010000131.1:0-7450 GCA_964600835.1 uncultured Oscillospiraceae bacterium | reverse complement strand
GTTGCGCCATTCTCGGCCTCAACGCGCATCTCGAGGTTCTTCTTGGTGGAGTCGGTAACGACCTCGCCCAGCAGCTCGGCAAACTTCGCGGCGTGCTCTGCCTCTTCGTAAGCGGCCTTCTCCCAGTACAGGCCGATTTCCGGATAGCCCTCGCGGTGCGCCACGCGCGCCATCGCCAGGTACATACCGACCTCGGTGCACTCGCCCTGGAAGTTCTCGCGCAGGCCCTGCTTGATCTCCTCCGGCGCGTCCTTCGCGACGCCGACGACGTGCTCCGCCGCCCAGGACTTCTCGCCGCCTACCAGCTCAAACTTGCTCTTGGGCGCCTTGCACACGGGGCAGAACTCGGGCGCCTCGGGGCCTTCGTGAACGTAACCGCAAATCTTGCAAACCCACTTCATAATCAATCAACCTCCATCAAATGAATCTCTTTCAGTCCGGCCGCTTCCATGAAGCAACCGCCTATTGTTATTATACACGTTTTTTTCCGCATTGAAACACCTTCGACAAAACTTTTTTATCGTTCCTCGCGGAAATAATTCACGCCGCACGCGTGAGGCTGCTGCTTTTCGCGCTTTTGCCGGATGGAGCCGATCACCAGGATGACGCAGGTCGCCGCGAAGGGCATCATCGAGTAAAACGCCGCCGGGATACTGATCACCGACGCGGGGATGTACAGCCGCAGCACGCTCAGCGCGCCGAACACCAGCGAGCCAAGAATCGCCTTTACCGGGCTCCACGTCGCGAAGATGACCAGCGCCACCGCGATCCAGCCCAGGCCGCCGACGCAGTTGTACGTCCAGTTGCCGCCGCAGGTCACCATCGCGATGTACGCGCCGCCCAGGCCGCAAATGCCGCCGCCCGCGATCACATGGGCATACTTATACAGGCTGACGTTCACGCCCGCCGCGTCCGCCGCCGCGGGATTCTCGCCCACCGCGCGCAGGTTCAGGCCGAAACGGGTATGTGTCATGTACCAGCCCGCCGCCACCGCCAGGATAACGGCCAGATAGGTGAACAGGCTGTGTCCGAACAGCAGCTGCCCCACATAGGGCAGGCGGGTCAATACGCCCAGATTTACCGGGCGGAACGCGGCCTTGACCGCGTCCGAGCAGATGGCCGCGCCGCTGGCGGAGCTGTTGATCATGTTCGTGCCCAGCAGGTTCGCCAGCCCCGTGCCGAAGATGGTCAGCGTCAGACCGGTCACGTTCTGATTCGCCTTCATTGTTACCGTCAGGAAAGCGTACACCGCTGCGCCCGCCATGCCACCCACCAGCGCAAGCAGCAGCACCATCGCCACGCTGTCCAGGTAGTATCCGCCCATGAAGCCCAGCACCGCGCCCATGTACATCATGCCCTCCACGCCCAGGTTGACGTGGCCGGCCTTTTCCGTGATGATCTCGCCCAGCGTGCCGAACAGCAGCGGCACGCCCGCCAGAATTGCCGCGTAGAGGAACGTCGAAAGCCAGTCCAGCGCCACGCTCATGCCTTCACCTCCCCGGAGGTCTTTTCCCGGAACTTCACCTGATAGCGGATGAAGAACTCCGCGCCCAGCACGAAGAACAGGATAATGCCCTGCAATACGTCCGCCATGGACGGTGACAGGCGAAACGCCGATTCCACCGCGCTGGAGCCTTTCTCCAGCACGCCGAAGAGCAGCGACACCACCAAAATGCCCAGCGGAGACAATTGCGCCAGCCAGGCGACCGTGATCGCCGTGAAGCCCACGCCGCCGGCCACCGTGTCAGTCAGCTGCTTGTCGGCGCCGCTTGCCTGCAAAATGCCCGCCAGCCCGCAAATGCCCGCGGAGAGGAACATCGTCCGCAGGATGATGCGCTTGACCGGCATTCCGGCGTAACGGGCGGTCTGCTCGTTCTCGCCCACCACGGTCAGCTCGTACCCCTGCTTGGAATAGCGCAGGTAGACGAACAGCGCCGCCACCAGCGTCAGGGCGACAATCCAGCCGATGTGCACGCCTAACACGGTTGGCATCCGCGCGGCCTTGGCGAAGCGCGGCGTGATCGGAAAGCCCATTGCCTTGGGATCCTTCCACGGCCCCTCCCGCAGGAACTGGATGAAATACAGCGCCACATAGTTGAGCATCAGTGTGAACAGCGTCTCGTTGGTGCCCCACTTCGTTTTGAAATACGCCGGAATCAGGCCCCACAGCCCGCCGGCCGCAAAGCCCGCCAGCGCCATCACGATCAGCAGCAGCCAGCTCGGCCACACGTCCGCGAAGGTGTAGGCGAAGTAGCTGCCCGCAATCGCCCCGGCGCAGATCTGCCCCTCCGCGCCGATGTTCCAGAAGTGCATCTTGAACGCCAGCGTAATCCCCAGCGCCGTAATGCACAGCGGGATGGCCACCTTGATCATCTCCCGCAGGGCGGACTTGGTGCCCAGCGAGCCAGTCACCATCGTGCCGTAGACCTGCAATGGCCGCTGCCCCAGCGCCAGCAGGAACACCGCGCCCGTCGCCAGCGCCAGCGCGACCGCCGCAAGGCGAAACGCGACCTGCTTCCACGGCGCGACGCTCGTCCGCTGCACCACATGGCACAGCGGCGTCCTTGCCCTGTCAGACATATTCATCCTCCGTTTCCTCCGCGTTCAGCGCGCCGGTCATCTTCATGCCCAGCAGCTCCTTGGTGGCAAACCGCGCCGGAATGATCGCCGTCACCTTGCCGCCGCACAGCACCATGATCCGGTCGCACAGCTCCAGCAGCACGTCCAGATCCTCCCCGACAAACAGCACGCCCACGCCCTTGCGCTTCTGCTCCGCCAGCAGGTCGTAAATCGTATAGCTGGCGTTGATGTCCAGCCCGCGGACGGGGTAGGCGGTGATCAGCACCTTGGGCGACGCGTCGATCTCCCGGCCCAGCAGCACCTTCTGCACGTTGCCGCCGGAAAGCTTCTGCACGGGCGTGCTGACCGAGGGCGTTGAAATTTCCAGGCGCTTCACCAGCTGCTCCGCCTTCTCCCGCGCCGGACGGCGGCGGAGGAAAAAGCCCTTCTGATCGCTGTATGTTTTCAGCAGCATATTGTCCGTCATGCCCATGCTGCCCACCAGGCCCATGCCCAGCCGATCCTCCGGGATGAAGGACAAGCTGATCCCCTTGCGGATGATTTCCCGGGGCGTGAGGCCGTCCACCCGCTTCCCTTCCAGGAGGATAGAGCCGCCGTCCACCGCCTGCAAGCCCGCGATGGCCTCGCACAGCTCCTTTTGACCGCTGCCTGCCACGCCCGCCACGCCGAGGATTTCGCCGCCGGAGAGCGTAAAGGACACCCGATCCAGCCGCTTCACGCCGTCCTCGCCCGTGATGGACAGCTCGTGCACGTCCAGCAGCTTTTCTCCCGGCTCCCGTTCCTCCCGGTCAATCGCCAGGGAGACAGGCCGACCGACCATCTTTTCCGTCAGCTCCCGCACGGTGGTTTCCGCCGTCGTCACCGTCGCGATGCTCTCGCCCTTGCGCAGAATCGTCACCCGGTCGGAGATGTCCAGCACCTCCTGCAATTTATGGGTGATGATGACCACCGCGTGGCCCTCCTCGCGCATCCGGCGCAGGATGGCAAACAGCCGCTCCGTCTCCTGAGGCGTGAGGACGGCGGTCGGCTCGTCCAGAATCAGCACGTCCGCGCCGCGGCAGAGCACCTTTAATATTTCCACCGTCTGCTTCTCGCCCACGGACATATTGTAAATCTTCTTGTCCAGGCCGCACTCCAGGCCGAACCGCTCCCGGAAGCGCTCCGGCTCCTCCTTCAATCGCCCGCCCGCGCCCAGCTGGATGTTCTCCCGGGCGGTTAGCACGTCCACCAGCTTGAAATGCTGGTGAATCATGCCGATGCCCAGGGCAATCGCGTCCCGCGGGCTGCGGATGACCGTCTCCTTCCCGTCCAGGAAGATGCGGCCGCTGTCCGGCCTGTAAATGCCGGAGAGCATATTGACCAGCGTCGTTTTGCCGCTGCCGTTTTCGCCCAGCAGCGCCAGAATTTCACCGCGCCTGACCGTCAGGCTGACGTTATGATTGGCCCTGACCGGCCCGAAGGACTTGCACAGCCCCTCCAACCGGATGGCCTCCCGCGCCTCTTGGGGAGCGTTCTGCACGGAAACACCCTCTTTTCTCCGGATCGTTGCATCAGCAAAGGAAAGCACGACCATTATAAAGGATAATTCGACAACTTTCAAGCATATTTCCGAACGTAATAAAGAAAAGTGCGGTGGATTGTTCTTGTTTTTCCCGGCTCGACTCCGCACAAACGTAACAGTTGGCAGGAAAAAAAGGTTTTTTCACCCCCCGCGTCGAATGAAACGGGCATCTGGCGGCAAAGGTAGTTTGGAGGAGTTGACATCATGCGGGACATGGTCGTTCTCATTGATTTGGACGGCGTCAGCTGCCGGTCCATGGCGCGAAAGCTGCGCGCGGAGCATATCTACTGCAAAATTCTTCCCGCCGACGTAACCGCGGAGGAGATTGCGCGGCAGGATACGCTGGGCGTTTTGCTGGCGGGGCCGTCCACGGGCGAGGCGGCGGAGATCCCGCATTTGAAGGACATGATGCAGCTGGCCCTGCCGCTGCTGGCCATGGGCGACGCGGCGCTGACGCTGTGCCGTCTCGTTGGCGGTCAACTGACGGAAAAGGCCGCCGAGCCGGGCGTGGTGGGCGTCCGCTTTGAGGGCAACGACCCGATCACCGAGGAAATGGACAGCTGCGAGCGCTATCTGCCCGCGTGTCGGCTGATGACGCTGCCCGAGGAGCGCGCGACCCCCGTCGCCCGCACCGACGGCGGGGTGATCGGCTTCCGGGAGATTGGTCGGCCCGCCTACGGCTTCGCCTTTCAGGTGGAACAGAACGATACCGACGGCGTGCATCTGATGATCAACTTCTGCCGCGCGGTCTGCGGCTGCACGCTGTGGTGGAGTAATCAGGCGTTTGTGGAGCGGGCGCAGGAGGAAATCACGCGCGTCGCGGACGGCGGCGAGGCGGTTTGCGCGCTCTCCGGCGGGGTGGACAGCGGCGTGTGCGCGCTGCTGGGCAACATGGCGCTGGGCCATCGCCTGCACTGTCTTTTTGTGGATACGGGTCTTTTGCGGCAGGGCGAGGGCGATCAGGTGATGGCGTTCTACCGCGACCAGATCGGCCTGAATTTGCGGCGGGTGGACGCGCGGGAGGAGTTTCTCACCGCCCTGGCCGGGGTCTCGTCGCCCGCCGAAAAGGAGCGGATCATCTTCACGCACCTGCGGGACATCCTGGGTCGGGAGGTCGCGAAGCTCTCCAACGTCACGCTGCTGCTTCAGGGGACGAATTATTCCGACACGCTGCAATCCGGCGTGCCGTTTCCCCTGGAGCGTCCCGCCGACACGGTGCGCATTGTCGAGCCTGTCCGCGCGCTGTTCAAGGATGAGATTCGCCGCGTGGGCGAGGAGCTGGGCCTGCCGCCGCTGATCATCCAGCGCCAGCCCTTCCCGGGGAGCGGCCTGGCGCTGCGCATCGCTTCCGACGTAACGGAGGAAAAGCTCGCCATCCTGCGGGAGGCGGACGCGATCTTCCGGGAGGAAATCGAAGCCTCCGGCCAAAACAGGCGGCTCTGGCAGTATTTCGCCTCTCTGGCGGACAATCCGCTCAGCGAGGAGAAGGGCGGGGTAATCATCCTGCGCGCGGTGCAGGTGATGGACGGCGCGGCCGCCATGGCCTCCCGGCTTCCCTACGACCTGCTGGAGCGCGTCGCGCTGCGCATCCGGGCCGCGCTGCCCGGCGCTTACCGCGTCATGTACGACCTGACCCCCAGCCGAAATTACGCGCAGGTGGAATGGCGATGAGCGAAAGGCTTGCGCCGCGGCCCGGATTGTGCTAAGATGTTGATATTCGCGGGAGACGCGCGGCGTTCCCCGCGCCGCACAGAAGCTTCCGGGGCGTCGCCCCGATCAAGGCAGGAGGAATTGGACCATGGACGTAACTACCACCCGCGCGCTGAGGGAAAACCTGACCCAGTGGCAGGGCCGCGAGGTTCGGCTGCAAGGCTGGATCCGCAATCACCGCAAGCAGAAGAGCATGGGCTTTATCGACTTCTATGACGGCACCTGCTTCAAAAATCCGCAGGTGGTGTACGACGCGAATATTCCGGACTTCCCGGCCATCCAGGCGCTGCGCGTCGGCGCGGCGATCACGGTGACGGGCGTTGTTGTGCCCTCCTACAAGGATCCGACCACGCCGGAAATTCAGGCCAGCGCCATTTCGCTGGAGGGCGACTCCCCCGAGGATTATCCGCTGCAGCCCAAGCGCCACAGCGTGGAATACCTGCGGGAAATCGCCTATCTCCGGCCGAGGACGCGGCTGTTCCAGGCGGTGTTCCGCGTGCGCAGCGTGGCCAGCATGGCGATCCACACCTATTTCCAGGATCGCGGCTATCTGTACGTCCACACGCCGCTGATTTCCGCCAACGACGCGGAGGGCGCGGGCAACACCTTCACGGTCACCACGCTGCCGCCGGATAAAGCCGGTCATTACGAGGAGGACTTCTTCGGCAAGCCCGCGTCCCTGGCGGTGACGGGCCAGCTGGAGGCGGAAACCTTCGCCATGGCCTTCTCGAAGGTGTACACCTTCGGCCCCACCTTCCGCGCGGAAAACAGCAACACCAAGACCCACGCCGCGGAATTCTGGATGATCGAGCCGGAAATCGCCTTCTGCGATTTGCACCAGCTGATGGACATTGAGGAGGACTTCCTCAAGTACATCGTCCGCACCGTGCTGGACAAGTGCGCCGACGAATTGTCCTTCCTCGACCAGTTCACCGGCGGCGGGCTGCTGGACAAGCTGCGCAGCCTGGCGGACAGCCACTGCGCCCGCATCACCCACGAGGAGGCCATCACCATCCTCCGCAAGGTGAAGGATCGCTTCCAGTTCGAGCCGAAGTACGGCGAGGACACCGCGAAGGAGCACGAGAAGTACCTCACTGAGGAGTATTTCCACAGCCCGGTGTTCGTCTACAACTGGCCGCGGGACATCAAGGCCTTCTATATGTATCAAAACGACGACAACAAGACCGTCGCCGCGGTCGACCTGCTGGTGCCCGGCGCAGGCGAATTGATGGGCGGCTCCCAGCGTGAAACCCGCTACGACCTGCTCACCCAGCGCATGGACGAGCTGCACATCTCGAAGGAGGCCATGTCCTGGTATGTGAACCTGCGCCGCTACGGCGGCTGCACGCACTCGGGCTTTGGCATGGGCTTCGAGCGGCTGCTGATCTATCTCACCGGCGTGGACAACATTCGCGACGTGATTCCCTACGCGCGCACGCCGATGAACTGCGAATTTTGAGCTTCAAAAAAGTGGCTGCGGCCACTTTTTTGAGTTGGGAGGGGAACGCCGTCTGCGGACGGCGGCAAATTCGCTTGGTCGCGTTGCTCCCGGCCAGCGAATTTGTAAGGAATTTTTTCGCTAAGGCGAAAAAACGACCC
>CAZRLM010000130.1:0-7480 GCA_964600835.1 uncultured Oscillospiraceae bacterium | reverse complement strand
AAGGAGTTCCGCGAGCTGCTGGAGGAAATCTCCATGCTGATGGTCTACGAGGTGACGCGGGATCTGCCCACGGAGGAAGTGGACGTTGAAACGCCCATCTGCACTTGCAAGACGCACGTGCTGGCCGGCAAGAAGCTGGGCATCGTGCCGATCCTGCGGGCCGGTCTGGGCATGGTGGACGGCGTGACGCGCCTGGTGCCCGCGGCGCGGGTGGGCCACATCGGTCTGTACCGCGATCCCAAGACGCTGGAGCCTGTGGAGTATTACTGCAAGCTGCCTGCGGACAGCGAGAACCGCGAGCTGCTGGTGCTCGATCCGATGCTTGCTACCGGCGGCAGCGCCAGCGCGGCCATCAGCTTCATCAAGAAGCGCGGCTGCCATCACATCCGCCTGGTCAACCTGATCGCCGCGCCCGAGGGCGTTGAACGCGTACAGCGGGATCATCCGGACGTAAACATCTACGTCGCGGCCATGGACGATCATCTCAACGAGCATGGCTATATCGTTCCCGGCCTGGGCGACGCGGGCGATCGGCTCTTTGGTACGCGGTAATCCGGGAGCGACCCTCCCGGCAGAAAGGTGGTGATTGGATTGTCGCTGGAAATTTTGCAAAGCATCCAGCAAGCGGAGCAGCAGGCGGAGGAAGCCCGTCAAAACGCGCAGCGAGAGGCGCGGGACGTGATCAAGGCCGTCGAAGCGGCCTGCGCGTCGGACGAGCGGACAGCCGCGATTGAGCATCGGGCGCTGTATCAGAAGCTGATGGACGAGCACCGCTTGCAGGTGGAAGCCGAGCTGAAGGAAAAGAGCAAGGCGCAGGAAAAGGAGCGCGCTGCGCTTTGCCGCGAGGCGGAAAAACGCCTGAACGCGGCGGCAACCCTCATATTTGAAAGGATCGTGAATCATGGCCATTGTTGAAATGAAGCGGATTGACCTGCTGGCCATGAGGCAGGATCAGAAAAAGCTCCTGAAAGCCATGCAGAAGATGGGCTGCGTGGAGGTGTCTCCCATCAAGGACGAAGCGCTTGCCGCCTATGCCCACAGCGACGCGGCCAAGCTGGCGGAGACCGAGGATCGGCTTTCCCGGCAGGTATGGCTGATTAGTCGTCTGGGCGCGTACAACCATCAAAAAGCGCCGTTCATGGGCAACAAGCCCGCCGTTTCCGACGAGGAGGTCAAGCGCATCGCCGACATGGAGCCGGAGCTTGACGCGCTGCTGGATCAGGCGGAAAACCTTGAAAAGCGCAGCGGCGAGTACAAGGGGCAGCTGGCGCGGCTCGACGCGAGCCTGGAGCAGCTGTCGCCCTGGAAAGGGCTGGACATTCCCGTCGAGGAGATTCGATCCGATCGGGACGTATTCCAGCTTATCGGCACGGCGAACAAGACGCAGCTGGCCGCGCTCGCGCAGTCATGGCAGACGCTACCGGTGTGCGTCAGTGTTGTCGGCGAGGTACGGGACAGCGCGTACTTCTGGTTGGCGGGTCACGCGTCCGTCAGGGAGCAGGTGATGGCCGGGTTGAAGGACGCCGGCTTCGCGCCCGCGCAGTTTGGCGACAGCCGGGGCACCATCGCCTCCCAAATGGAAGCGATCGTCCGCCAGCAGGAGGACGTTCGCGGCCAGCAGAACGAGCTGGTGAAGCAGTGGCAGACCATGGCGGAGCGGTTGACCGACGTCAAGGTCTGGTACGACCTGACGCAGATCGAGCGGGACCGGCTGGAAGCGCAGGAGCGGATGGTCGGCACCGGTTCGACGTTCCTGATGCGGGGCTGGGTGCCTTCCGCGGTGGCGGAGAACGTGCAGGCCGAACTGAAGCGCCTGTCGCCGAGCTGCTCGGTCGAGGTCTACCAGCCCGAGGAGGGCGACGAGCCGCCGGTGCAGCTGCACAACGGTCGGATGGCCGCGCCCTTTGAGTCCATCGTGACGGGCTTCGCGCTGCCCTCTCCCCAGGGAATCGACCCGACGGCGGTCATGGCGCCGTTCTACGCCTGCCTCTTTGGCATGATGCTCTCCGATGCGGGCTACGGCCTGGTGATGGCCATCGCCATCCCGCTGCTGGTGCTCATCAAGAAGCCGGCCAAGGAGAATCAAAAGCTGCTCTGGGTGCTGTTCTTCAGCGCGCTGGCGACGGTCGTCTGGGGCGCAATCTACAACACCTGGTTCGGCTTCAACCCGATGTCCTTCACCATTCTGGACCCGATCAACAACCCGATGCCGGTCATGGTGGTGTGCATGGGCGTTGGTCTGATCCATCTGTACGCCGGCTTGTGCGTGGCCGGATACATGAACTTCCGGCGTGGCAAGCCGCAGGATGCGGTCTTTGATCAGCTGTCCTGGATTCTGCTCGTCACCGGCCTGATCATGATGGTCGTGGGCGGAAATATCGCGACGATTGGCACCTACATGGCCATTGCTGGCGTGGCGATCATCATCCTGTTCGCCGGACGCGCCAAGGGCAAGAATCCCTTCAAGCGTCTCATCGGCGGTCTGGGCGCGCTGTATGGCGCGACGAGCTGGATCTCCGACATTCTGTCCTATATGCGCCTGTTCGGCATGGGCCTGGCGACCGGCGTCATCGGCATGGTGATCAACCAGCTGGTCGGCATGGTGTTCGCCGGCGGCATCATCGGCAAGGTGCTGGGCGCGGTGCTCTTTGTGGGCGCGCACGCGTTCAACCTGGGCATCAACGCCCTGGGTGCTTACGTCCACGCGTGCCGACTGCAATACATCGAATTCTTCGGCAAGTTCTACGAGGAGGGCGGCGTGCCCTTCAAGCCCCTGAGCTACAAAACACGGTATGTCAACGTGAAAAACGTTTGACCAACATGAAGGAGGATACTCATATGGCTATCGGTCTGATTCTGGCGTTCGTTGCGGCTGCGGTTGCGGTCATCCTGCCCGGTCTGGGTTCCGCCAAGGCGGTTGGCGCCTGCGGCGAGACGGCTTCCGGCGTGTCCACGGAAAACCCCGAAGTGAACTCCAAGCTGCTGGTTTTGCAGCTGCTGCCTGCGACCCAGGGCATCTACGGCTTCCTGATTGCCGTCATCATCATGATCAACACGGGCATCCTGTCCGGCAGCCTGGTCAACGTGACCATCGAACAGGGCATCGCGCTGATCATCGCTGCGCTGCCCATCGCCGTGGTGGGTTACTTCTCCGCCATCAAGCAGGGTAAGGCCGCTTCCGCCGGTATGCTGATGACCGGCAAGCGCCCTGAGATGAGCGGTAAGGCGATCACCATGACCGTCATGGTCGAGACCTACGCGGTGCTGGCGCTGCTGGTCTCCTTCCTGGCCGTGAACGCGATCAAGTTTTAAGAGGTTGACCGTATGAACGCAAATGCGATCCTGGATAAGATCCGTACCGATGCGCAGGAAAACGCCTCCGCCATTCTGGCTGACGCGAACGACCGCGCCGCCAGGATGCGCCGCGCCACCGAGGAAAAGCTTGCCGCCGCTCGGGAAAAGACCGTGCGCGACGCGGAGGAGGACGCCGTGGGCGCCCGCGCCCGCATGGAGCGCATGGCTGAGCTGGAAGAGCGCAAGCTGCTGTTGCGGGACAAGCGGGCGATGATCGACCGCGCGTTCCGTCAGGCGTTGGAGCAATTGACGGCGATGCCGGCGGACAAGGCGCGCGCCTTCCTGGTGGAAACGGTGGCGCAGTCCGCCGCGGGGGACGAGACCGTCATCGCCGGAGCCGATCATGCCAAATGGCTGGACGCGTCCTTTGTGGACGCGTGCAACGATGCGCTGCGCAAGGCGGGCCGCGAAGGTCGTCTCACGCTGGCGCAGGAGCGCCGCCCTGGCATGAGCGGACTGGTGCTGGCGAAGAACAACATTGAGATCAACTGCACCTGGGAGGCGCTGCTGTCGAGCCAGCGGATGGCGCTGGAAGCCGACGTGGCGGCGGTGCTGTTTCCCGAAGCGTAATCCATCCGAAATGAAAGGAGGGAGACCATGCCCCAGGAGAGCGTAAACTACGCCGTGGGCCGCATCAGTATGCTCCGGCGGGACGCGATGGACATGAGTCGCCTGGAACGGCTGCTTGCCGCCTCGTCCTACGAGGAAGCGAAGCGCACCCTTTCCGAAATCGGATGGACGGGGGTTGAGACGACGGACTACGAACAGCTGGCGCTGTCCCGTGTGGCGGACGCGAGCGAAATTGTCCGCAGCCTCACCACCGACGAGCGGGTGACGGACTGCTTTCTCCTCAAGTACGATATTGCAAACTTGAAAATGCTCCTGAAGGCGCGCTGCCTGGGCGTTCCCGCGGAATACCTGTCCGAAAGCGGCACGATTCCCGTGGACAGCCTGCGCCACGCCGTCAACGATCACAGCTACGGCTTCCTGCCGGAAAAGATCGCCGCGGCGATGGACGAGTTGGAAAAGGAGCTTGTGATCGACGTCAATCCCATGACCATTGACGTGAAGCTGGATCGGGCGATGTACGCGCTGATCCAGGAAAAGCTGGCTGGGACGCGTTGCAAAAGCGCGAAGGCATACTTCAGCGCCCGCGCGGACGTGCTGAACGGTGTGGCGCTTCTGCGCGCGCGGCAGATGCGGCGCGACGCGGATTTCTTCGCGGAGATGCTGCTGCCCGGCGGCACGATCGCCGAGGCGGAATGGCTTCGTGTTTACGAGACGCCGGAGGCGCTGCCGGGACTGCTCAGCCGCTACGGTCGGGCCGTCGAGGACGCTGCCCGCGCCGCCGTGCTTGACTTCCATCGTCTGCCCGCGCTGGAGAAAGCGCTGGACAACGAGCTGCTGCGCCTGTTCGTCCCGTACAAGTACGAGATGAACATTGAGAACGTGATCGGCTACCTGCTGGCCGTGGAGCGGGAGGCAGCCGCCGTCCGCCTGGTGATGGCGGGCAAGCAGGCCGGCTTCCCCGAGGAGGCCGTGCGGGAAAGGCTGCGTGATCTGTATGGCTGAGAGCAGGAAAATGGGCGTCGTTGGCGAGCGGGACGCGGTGCTGGCCTTTAAGGCGATCGGGATGCGCGTCATTCCCGCCCAGACTTCGGAAGAAATCACCGCAGCGCTTCACCGGCTGTACCAGGAAGGCGTACCGGTCATCTTTGTGACCGAGTCCGCCGCGCGCAAGGCGCCCGAGGCGCTGGAGCGATACAAGACGGATCCGGCCTGCGCCGTGATTCCGATCCCCGGCAGCAACGGGGCGGACGGATACGGGCGGTCGCGCGTGCGCGCCAACGTGGAGAAGGCCATCGGCGCAGATATTCTATTCAGTAACGAGAAAGAGGGGACATGACCATGGCACAGGGAACCATCGTAAAGGTTGCCGGCCCCTTGATTGTCGCGGAAAACATGGCTGATGTCAGGATGTACGACGTGGTTCGCGTCAGCAACAGCCGCCTGGTAGGCGAGGTCATTGAGCTGCGCGGCGACAAGGCGTCCATCCAGGTCTATGAGGAGACCTCCGGCCTGGGCCCGGGCGAGCCGGTTGAATCGACCGGCGCGCCCCTGTCCGTGGAGCTGGGGCCGGGCCTGATTGAGTCGATCTTCGACGGCATTCAGCGTCCGCTGACCGTGATCCGCGACCGGGTTGGCGAGCGGATTACCCGCGGCATTGAGGTGCCCAGCCTTGACCGGGAGAAGGAGTGGGCCTTCGAGGCGCGCGCCATTCCGGGCGACAAGGTAGAGGCGGGCAGCATCCTGGGCATCGTGCAGGAAAGCGCCGTAGTGGAGCACCGCATCATGGTGCCCTACGGCCTGAGCGGCACGGTGGAATCCATCGCCAGCAAGGCGGCGAAGCTGGAGGATACCATTGCCGTCATCAAGGATGATCAGGGCAAGAAGCACAACGTGACCATGCTGCAGCGGTGGCCTGTTCGCCGTGGGCGGCCGTACCGGGAGAAGCTCGCGCCGACGACGCCGATGGTGACGGGTCAGCGCGTAATCGACACCTTCTTCCCCATTGCCTCCGGCGGCGTGGCGGCCGTGCCCGGCCCCTTCGGCTCCGGCAAGACGGTTGTGCAGCACCAGCTGGCCAAGTGGGCGGACGCGGACATCATCGTGTACGTCGGCTGCGGCGAGCGCGGCAACGAGATGACCGACGTGCTGCGGGAGTTCCCCGAGCTGCACGACCCGCGCACCGGCGAGAGCCTGATGAAGCGCACCGTGCTGATCGCGAACACCTCCGATATGCCGGTTGCGGCCCGCGAGGCTTCCATCTATACCGGCATCACCATTGCGGAATACTACCGCGACATGGGCTACAAGGTCGCCATCATGGCGGACTCCACCAGCCGTTGGGCAGAGGCGCTGCGCGAAATGTCCGGCCGTCTGGAAGAGATGCCCGGCGAGGAAGGCTACCCGGCCTACCTGGCCAGCCGCATTGCGGAATTCTACGAGCGCGCCGGTCAGGTGCAGTGCCTGGGCGATACGGCTCGCTATGGCTCCATCTCCGCCATCGGCGCTGTGTCGCCTCCCGGCGGCGATATTTCCGAACCTGTCAGCCAGGCGACGCTGCGAATCGTCAAGGTGTTCTGGGGCCTGTCCTCCTCCCTGGCGTACAAGCGTCATTTCCCGGCGATTGACTGGCTGCAGAGCTATTCGCTCTACATCGACCGTCTGTCCGCCTGGTTCTCTGACAACGTTTCGCCCGAATGGAACACCCTGCGCGCGCGCGCGATGCGGGTGCTTCAGGAGGAGGCTGAGCTGAACGAAATCGTCCAGCTGGTCGGTATCGACGCGCTGAGCTGGAAGGATCGGCTGACCATGGAGGTTGCCCGCTCCATCCGCGAGGATTACCTCCATCAAAACGCCTTTGACGAGGTGGACACCTTCACCAGCCTGCCCAAGCAGCTGGCGATGCTGCAACTCATCCTGGCCTATCAGGACAAGGGCCAGCAGGCGCTGGACGCGGGAGCGAACCTCTCCGACGTGCTGAGCCTGCCCGTCCGCGATCAGATTGGCCGCGCAAAGTATATCCCCGAGGCGGAAATCAAACGGTTTGAGCAGATTGAAAGCGACCTGGCGAGCCAGGCTGCGGCGCTGATTGACCAAGGAGGGCAGGCCTGATGCTGAAGGAATATCATACGATCAAAGAGGTCGTCGGCCCGCTGATGCTGGTGGAAGGCGTTGCAGGCGTCACCTATAACGAACTGGTGGAGATTCGTCAGGCCAACGGCGACACCCGCTCCGGCAAGGTGCTGGAGGTCAACGGGGACAAGGCGCTGGTGCAGCTGTTCGAGTCCTCCAACGGTCTGCGTATCTCCGACGCGACGGCTCGCTTTCTGGGCCGTTCCATCGAGCTGAGCGTGTCGATGGATATGCTGGGCCGCGTGTTCTCCGGCATGGGCAAGCCGCGCGACGGCGGGCCTGAGCTGATCCCGGAGAAGCGGATGGACATCAACGGCGAACCGCTGAATCCTGCCGCTCGCGACTACCCCAGCGAGTTCATTCAGACCGGCATTTCCGCCATCGACGGCCTGAACACCCTCGTCCGCGGCCAGAAGCTGCCGGTGTT
>CAZRLM010000129.1:0-7493 GCA_964600835.1 uncultured Oscillospiraceae bacterium | reverse complement strand
GATGCGCTGCCGCTGTCCGCCGGAAAACTCGTGGGGATAGCGGTAAAAATGCTCGGGGCGCAAGCTGACCTGGGCCAGCATCATCATCGCCCGCTCCATCCGCTCGGCCTTGTCGCTCATGCTGTGGATGGCCTGCACCTCCATGAGCATATCGCCGACGCGCTGCCGCGGGTTCAGCGACGTGTACGGATCCTGAAAGACGATCTGCACATCCTTGCGGAGCGGGAGCAGCTCCTTCGCCTTCAGGTGCGTCACGTCCCTGTCGAAGATGCGAATCTGCCCGCGCGTTGGCTCCAAAAGGCGGATCAGCGTTCGGCCGAAGGTACTCTTGCCACAGCCGCTCTCCCCCACCAGGCCGTAGGTTTCTCCCTCATACAGGCGGAGGCTCACGCCGTCAACGGCCTTGACGTGGTTGACAACCGTCCCCAGCGGCCCCTTGACCGGAAACCAGGTGGCGACGTCCTCCGCCTCCAGGATCACCTTTCCCTGCTCAGGCATGGCTGGCATCCTCCTCCCGCAGCGTTTCTCCGGCCTTCCAGCAGCGCGCCCGCTGTCCGGGGCAGACCTCCCGCAGCTCCGGCATCTCACGCCGGCAGCGCTCGTCCGCATAGGGGCAGCGCGGCGCAAAGCGGCAGCCGGTCGGAATCTGGTTGAGCAGCGGCACCATCCCGCTGATCATGTACAGTCGCTTGCTCCGGTCGCCGTCCATCCGCGGAATCGAATTCATCAGCCCAATGGTATAGGGGTGCGCCGGATGGTCGAACAGCGTCAGCACGTCCGCCTCCTCGACGATCTGCCCCAGGTACATCACCACGACCCGGCTGCACGTCTGCGCCACGACGGCCAGGTCATGGGTGATGAGCATCACGCCCATGTCCAGCTGCTGATTCAGCTGCACGATCAAATCCATAATCTGCGCCTGAATGGTCACGTCCAGCGCGGTGGTCGGTTCGTCCGCGATGAGCAGCTTGGGACGGCAGGCCAGCGCGATGGCGATCATAACCCGCTGCCGCATTCCGCCGGACAGCTCGTGCGGGTATTGGTCGATCCGCTTCTCCGGCGCGGGAATGCCCACCAGGCGCAGCATTTCCAGCGCCCGCGCCCGCGCTTCCTTTTTCGACAGGTGCTGGTGAATCCGCAGCGGCTCCATGATCTGGTCGCCCACGCGCAGCACCGGATTGAGCGAGCTGAGCGCGTCCTGGAAGATCATCGACACGGACGCGCCGCGCACATCCTGCATCTTCCGGTAGGGCAGCTTCATGAGGCTTTGCCCCTCCAGCAGCACCTCGCCCTCGTAACGGGCGGTGTACTTTTCATCGTAGAGCCGCATGATGGACTGGCTCGTCACGCTTTTGCCGCAGCCGCTTTCACCCACCACGCCTAAAATTTCACCCTTATAGACCTCAAAGGACACGCCGTCGATCGCCTTCAAATAGCCGCGATCCGTGCGAAAGCTGGTGGACAGCTCCCGCACCTCCAGAATCTTCTCTTTCATGCGCCCTCCTCCTTACCTGCCGGACAGGGGGTCGAGCAGATCCCGCAGCCCATCCCCGAACAGGTTAAAGCCAAGCACGCTCAGCGCCGTGAAGATCGCCGGGAACACGATCATCCACCAGGCCATGTACACATAGCTGCGCGCCTCGTTCAGCATCCCGCCCCAGGAGGGCGCCGGCGCGGGGATACCCGCGCCCAGGAAGCTCAACGACGCCTCGGAAATAATCGCCGTGGCGAAGGTGAACGTCATCTGCACGATGACCGGCGAGAGAATGTTGGGCGCAATGTGCCGCCACAGGATGCGTTCCCGACTCGCGCCCAGGGCGCGCATGGCCTCGACATACGTCTGCTCCCGCACCAAAAGCGCCTGAGAGCGGGCGATGCGCGCCACGCCCGGGATGCTGACGATGGTCAGGCTGATGATGACGTTGCGCATATTCGCGCCCAGCACCGCCATCAGCGTGATCGCCAGCAGAATGTTCGGGATCGCCTTCAGGCCGTCGCAGATGCGCATGAGCAGGTTGTCCAGCACCTTGTTGGTGCTGGCGTACAGCCCCAGCGCAACGCCCGCCGTGGCGGAAAGCAGGCCGACCACGAAGCCGACCGTCATCGAGATCCGCGCGCCGTAAACCACGCGGGCAAAGATGTCCCGCCCCAGGTTGTCCGTACCGAAGAGGTGCTCCGCGGACGGAGACTGGAAACGGTTGCTGACCGTCGCGGTATACGGGTCGACGCCCAGCGCGCCGGTGATCACCGGCGCGAGCACGGCGCACAGCAGCATCAGCAGCACCAGTGCCAGTCCGACGACGGACAGCTTGTTGTGGAAGAACTTCCGCACCGTGACCGTGCGTTGCTCGCGCACCAGCTCCCTGCGGATGCGCTTCATCTCCTCCGGGCTGCGGAAGGGCGCGGTTTGATCGACTGTCATGGACATGGATACGGTTCCCTCCTCTCAGTCCAGTCGGATGCGCGGATCGGCCAGACCGTAGATCAGGTCGATCAGCAGGTTGATGAGCACGTTCAGCATGGCAATCAGCAGCGTAATCGCCTGAATGACCTGATAGTCTCGCTTCTCGATGGAGTCCACCATCAGCGAGCCCATGCCGGGGATGTTGAACAGCCGCTCCACCACCGCCGCGCCGGCCAGCGCGCTGATGAAGCCCTGGCCGATGACGGTAATGACCGTCAGCTGCGCGTTGCGGAAGGCGTGCCGCATCATCAGGCTCCCCTCCCGCACGCCCTTGGAGCGCGCCATCTTGATGTAATCGCTGCCGAGCACCTCCAGCATGGCGGCCTTGGTCATGCGCATCATGTAAGCGGCGTGGATGCATCCCAGGGACAGCGCGGGCAGCGTCATGTAACGCAGGAAGGGCAGGAAGCCGTTCGTGAAGGGATCCTTGTACCCGGAGGCCGGCAGCCACTTCAGGTTGACCGCGACCAGCAGCACCAGCCCCAGACCCATCAAAAAGCTGGGAAGCGAGATGCCCAGCATGGACAGGACGGACACCGAGTAGTCGATCGGCGTTCCGCGCTTTCTGGCGGCAATCATGCCGGCGGGCAGCGCGATCAGGATCGTGATCAGCTGAGAATAGATCGCCAGCAGAATGGTGGGGCGGAAGTGACTGCCCACCATTTCAATCACCGGTTTTCCGATGACGGAGGTGGAGATGCCGAAGTCCCCGCGCAGGCAGTTGCCCACCCAACGGCCGTACTGAACCAGCAGCGGATCGTCCAGACCGAGCTTTGTATGCAGCGCGGCAATATCCTCCATCGTTGCGTCCTCCCCCAGCATGGCGGCCGCAGGGTCGCCTGGGGTCAGATGAACGAGCATAAAGATCACTACCGATACGACAAGGATCGTCGGCAGCAGGGACACAAGCCGCTTGAGCACATATTTCTTCATGGAAGGCCTCCACCTCGCGGGGATCAATTTGGAAAAGGGCATCCGCCACACGGAACGGATGCCCATGATTCACCGGGGGATCTGCTTACTTGGCCAGCTTCGCGTTCCAGAAGTTCGTGGTCAGGAACACATTGTAGCCGGTCAGGCGGTTGGTGCACGCCGCCGCCTGGTGGAAGTGACCCATCATCAGGATCGGGCAGTAGTCGGCATAGCAATACTCCTGAATCTTTTCCCAGGTCGCGAAGGCAGCTTCCTTGGTCGCGGCGGTGGTCATCTCCAGCATCATTTCCTGCAGATGCGCATCGTCAGACCAGCCGGCATAGTCAGCGGAGAGGAAGTTGCGCAGGCTGGGCACAGCCACGGAGGAGAAGGTGGTGAAGTACGCATCGTACTTGGTTTCATCGTTACGCAGCTCGGTCATGGTGGTACGGTCGGTCACGGTCAGCTCGAAGGTGATACCGATCTGCTCGGCCTCCTGACGGAGCACCTCCAGCATGGCCTCGGCACCGCCGCCGCTCGCCGCCAGAATGCGCACGGGCTTCGTCGTATCCCAAGAGGACTGCGCCAGCAGCTCCTTGGCTTTCTCCACGTCGTTCTGGCAGAAATACTCACCGCCGGCGGTGGTGTACCAGCCAGGCTGGCCAGCCTCCATGAAGCAGGGGTCATTGTCGTACAGGGTACCGTAGTTGGCGGTGTTCAGGTCGTCGGCATTCGCCAGGGCCTGGAAGGCCAGACGCAGGTACTTGTCGGTGCTGCGCTTGTTCCACACCAGGTTGATCATACCGGTCTGCTGAGAGTACACGGTCAGCTCCTCGTTGGCGCGCAGGGTGGACAGGTAAGCATCCGTCGCCTTGACGATGAAGTCATACTCGCCGCTCATCAGGCCGTTGAAACGGGTCGCCGCGTCCTTCACGATCCAGTACATCAGGGTCTTGGTGTACGCGTGCTTGTAGCCCCACAGACCGTCCAGCTCCGCGTCGGGATCGCCATAGGGCGCATAGTCGTCGAACCGCTCCAGACGGACATACTGATCCACGTTCCACTCGGCGAACTTGTAGGGGCCGGTGCCCAGGATCATCTCCGGGGGCACAAAACCGGTATCCGCGTTCACCGCGTCGATGGACTCGGTCGGATAGATGACCGCGGCCTGGGAAGCGCCCGCCAGCATATCCAGCAGCATGATGGCAGAGTTCTCGAGCTTCAGGGTCACCGTGTAGTCGTCCACAGCCTCAAAGCGGGCGTCGCCCACCATCTTGCGGGCAGTGGAGAAGTTCTCGATCCACCGGTTCAGGGACGCGACCACGTCGGCGGAGGTCATCTCCTTGCCATTGTGGAATTTCACGCCCTTGCGCAGGTTGAAGGTGAACTCGCTGTTATTCTCGTTCACAACGTAGCTCTCGCACAGCTCAGGGCCGATTTCGCCGTTGGCCTTGAGGGTGACCAGCTGCTCCATCACGGTGCCCCGCAGCATATTGCGACCGTTGACGGACGTATCCTTGTGCAGGTCGTAGGACGCGCTCTGGTTGTCGTCAGCGATGTTGATGGTATCCGCACAGGTCTCCTCCGCCTGCGCGCAGCCAAGCGCCAGGACGGACGTGAGCACCAGCGCCAGTGCAAGCGCCATGGACAGAATCTTCCGTGCCATCCGTAGGTTCCTCCTTAGAGATGCAAGGTTTTTTGTTGCGGCTGTAAGCCGTTGATGATTATATCACACCGAGCGGCAGAAAAGCAAGACAGAAACAGCAAAAAGCAGACGTTTTTCGGAACTTTTCGTCATTTTTCTTTCGGATTGTTCGCTCATTGCCCATGATTAAGGAACGATTAAGCCTCACGCGCTATACTGACGGTATCTTGCGAACAAAAACATCGGCATGGATATTCTCCGTTCATATTTTTATGCTATACTGGACGTACAAGCTCAAGTCAAGGAGGGAGCGCAATGAGACTGCTGCTGGCGGAGGACGAATCAGCCATGGCGGAGGCGCTGACGGATATACTGACCTACCACCGCTATCAGGTGGACGTGGTGGACAACGGCGAGGACGCGCTGCATTACGCGCAGACAAAGCTCTTTGATGGGATCATCCTGGACGTGATGATGCCGCGCATGGATGGCCTGACGGCGCTCAAAAAGCTGCGCGCCGCCGGCGTGCGCACGCCCGTGCTGCTGCTGACCGCCCGGGCCGAGGTGGAGGATCGCATCGCAGGCCTTGATCTGGGCGCGGACGATTACCTGCCCAAGCCCTTTGTGATGGGCGAGCTGCTGGCCCGGCTCCGCGCCATGCTTAGGCGGCGGGACGTGTTTGTCCCAGATCTGATTCAGGTCGGACGCACGACGCTCGACCCGTCCCAGTACACGCTGCGCTGCGGCGAGCTGTCCACCACGCTGGGCAACACGGAGTATCGGCTGCTGGAGCTGTTCATGCGCAATCCCGGCGTCGTTTTCTCCACCGAGCGGCTGCTGGAACGCATCTGGGGCTGGGACAGCCGCGCGGACGCCGGCTCCGTGTGGGTGTATATCTCCTACCTGCGCAAGCGTCTGGCAGCCGTGAACGCGGACGTGGCGCTGCAATCCCGTCGGAGCGTCGGCTATTCGCTGGAGGTGCGCGCATCATGAGAAGCCTCCGCTGGCGAATCATCGGCGGCGCGATGGCCGCCTTCGCCATCCTGCTTGCGCTGCTGCTGACAATCGGCACAGCTGCCGGCTGTGCGCGCATCGAGCGCAGCGCCGACGAGATTTTAGAAAGGCTCAGCAGCGACCAGCCGCCCCACCGCGTGAACGCCCCATCCTCGCGTTTCTTTGGCTATCGCCTGGATTTGCGCCGGAACGAGCCGGCCTGGTGCATCGTCACCTTCAATGAGTCAGGCGAACGCACCGCCCAGGACGCGTCCCGCCTTTTCGACGAAGACACCGCCATGCTGGACGCCTATATCGACGCCGCGCTTTCGGCCGATAAGGACGAGGGCAAGGTTGGTTCCTGCAAGTACCGATTTTTCCCTGGCGACGGCGAAACGCGCCTGATCCTGCTGGACAACTCTGCGCAGCTGCGCGGCCTTCTGCTGGCGCTGGAGGTAGCCGCCGTGCTGAGCGTCGTCAGTCTGGCCGCGCTGTTTCTGATTCTGCTGCCGGTGTCCGCGCGGGTGGTGCGCTCCCACTCGGAATATCTGGAAAAGCAGAAGCGTTTCATCACCGACGCGGGCCATGAGATCAAGACGCCGGTCGCCATCATCACCTCAAATTTGGACGCGATGGAGCTGATTCAGGGTGAGAACAAGTGGAGCCGCAATATCCGCGCCCAAAGCGAACGGCTCGGGGAATTGATCGCCCGGCTGCTCGCCATGGCCCGGATGGACGAGCGTGCGGTGGCAGCAAAGCGCGAACCGCTTGCCCTGGACGCACTCGTTCAGCAGGAGCTGGACGCGTACGACGAGCTGCTGCAAACGTATCGACTGACCGTGCACGCCTCGCTGGACAAGGGTGCGACGCTTCGCGGCGATCGGGAAAGCCTGGTTCAGCTGCTGCACATTCTGCTGGACAACGCCGCGCAGTACGCGCAATCAGACACGGCGCTTGTCGTCCGGCTTCAGCGCAAGTCCACCCGGCTCTTGCTGGAGATGACGAACAGCATCGAGGCGCTCCCGCCGCTTTCGCCGGACGCGCTGTTTGACCGTTTCACCCGCGGCGACTTGGCGCGGACACAGGGCGCATCCTCGGCAGCCGGACACTATGGCGTTGGGTTATCCGCCGCCCGCGCGATTGCCGAGCTGCACCGTGGGCGGCTGATCGCAGCCTACCCGGATGCGCATCATGTGCGATTTTTGGTTGAATTGCCGCGGCGATAAGATGACAAAAGCCCTTCCGGTTTGATCTGCCGGAGAGCTTTTTCTATTGAGGCGCATAGCGTATTCCCCCTATTGCCTGTAACTGACTCGCAAGAGCAACGGATCAATCAAATGGCACCTGTTCATCACCCGTCTGATCTCGTGCACTCCTTTGGAGACGTTTTCTTCCGGAAACGAAAAAAAGCTGGGTAACCCAGCTTGAGAGGGCCAGGAGGGCCATGCGGCCCTCCTGGCAGGATACCCAGGGGCTAAG
>CAZRLM010000128.1:0-7510 GCA_964600835.1 uncultured Oscillospiraceae bacterium | reverse complement strand
GCCTGGGCGTAGCCGCGGCTGATCTCCGCGGGCGTGTCGCCGGCGACCATCAAATAGTCCATCTGCTTGGTGGATTCCGCCTTCCAGACGGTGAAGTTCTTGCCGAAGGTCACCTCGCCCACCGCCGGGTTGTGCCACAGGAAGCCGTAGCCCCGGCTGGAAATGAGGAACGGAACGCTCGCCTGGGAGTTGCGGTGCGCCAGCTCCAGCGTGGTGTACTTCAGATCCAGCTCCTCCATCTGATACTGGCCCATGCCGTAGAGGTGCTCGCCCTCGCGCCCGTCAAAGGACACGGTCAGGCGGTAGTCGCCGCCCAGCTGGGGCTGGAAGTTGCGCGCCTTCATCGCCAGCGCGCCGCCGGTATCCCGTTCGGACAGCAGCACTTCGCCCTTCTGATTATAGAAGGTGACGCGGGCGCGCTGATGCCAGCCGTCCACCGTCACCCTGGCGGTCAGCTTGCCGCAGCGGATGGACGCTTCGTTCGCGCCCAGGCAGATTTCCACATCGTCGCAGTTGTCCGCGTCCAGCAGCGCCCAGCGATCGTCGCGAAGCTCCTGCATCAGGGCGGCGCGCACGCGCAGGCAGTTCAGGTTCCACGGCTCAAGCATCAGCGTTTCGCCGGCGTTCTGGAAAATCAGCTTGTTTCCCTCCCGGGAAAAATAAGTTGCTTCCATGGGGAAAATCTCCTTTTTGTTCATTTTTCTTCATTATTATAGTCGAAGCGCGCGGGAAAGGCAAGCGGAAATCAGAAGCCCTGATGGTGCTGATCCAGATCCGCCATGTCGGCGTAGATCCGGTTGTACATATAGTACCACTCCATCAGCCCCACCTGATAGAACGGCTTGAACCGGCGCGTCACGAAGTCGTACACGCCGCTGTGGCCGGGCAGCGTCTCAAACACGTTCTCCTCGCCCGGCACCGGCTTGATCCACTCCGCCGGGTGCTCCCGGTCGCCCACCAGCACGGTCATTTCCTCGCAGGTCAGCACCAACGGCCCATAGCACAGCGCCACCACATTGGGATGGTTCGCATCCACCGGAGAGAAGCGCAGCAGGTACTCCATGTCCAGCACCACGCGGTCGCCGGGCCGCCATTCCCGCTTGAGCGTCAGCCAGGTTCCCGGCACGATCTCCGCCTCCGTCGGCAGGCCGTTGACCGTCAGCGTGTTGCGGCCCGTCGCCCAGGCGGGCACGCGAACGCGCAGGGAGAACGTCACCGGTTTTTCCGCCTCCACGGTGAAGGCGGCTCGATGGCTGCGGGGGAAGTCCGCGTCGCTGACCAGCGTCACGGACGTATCGCCCTGCCGGAAAGCGATCCGCGCAGGGACGAACTGGCTCACCAGCGGCCCCTCGTCATCGAAGTAGCAGATCATGTTGGCATACTCCGCCACGTCCTGCGGGAAGGTGCCCGTGCAGCACTGCCAGACGAAGTCCTGCCCCAGGTGTTGCAGCCGCCGGTCGTGATAGGTCTTGATCGCGCCGTCCACAAAGTAGCTGGCATAGTACAGCACCTGCCCCTTGCGGGTGATCGGCGGCTGGGCCAGCGTGCCGTTGAGCAGCAGCCGCTCGGCCCACTCGGCGTAGTGCGCGTCGCCGGTCAGCTTCAGCAGATAGTTGCACAGCTTGAACACCGCCCAGGAGCAGCAGCTCACCTCGCAGGAGCCCCACGCGTCGCTGCGGGCGACCATGCCGCCGCCGAAGTTTTTGTACACGATGCCCTTGCCGTCCCGAAAGTGACTGTCCCAGGTCGAGAGCAGCGCGTTGCCCAGATAGCCCGGATCCTCGCCCCAGAGCATTTCCGCCGGGCCGTAGCCGCCGGTGGCGTAGGTGTGGTTTTTCGTGATCGACTCGTACCCCTGCCGGATCACGTCCAGGTAGTGCTCGTCCTCCGTGACGATGTAGGCGCGGGCCGCGCTGGACAGGCTGTTGACATGGCTGTACGCGTGGCGCGGGCCGATGTCCTCCCGCCCCGCCGCCAGCTTGTCCCAGGCGTAGGGATACAGCCACGTCAGCGCAAAGTCGCGATAGATCGGGTCGCCGAAGAGCTGGTAGGCGCGCAGCAGGTTTTCCGGCAGCGTGTACCACTCAATCTGTCCCTTCATTTCGGCTGTTTGAAGGCCGTCCCGCGGGATGTTCGGATCAAAGCGTTCGGCGGCGTGCTTCGTGATTTTCAGCACATAAGGCCGAACCGCTTCCACGCCCATGTACTCGTACATATCCAGCAATCCGCCCAGAATCTTCTCATACAGGTAGGTACCGACGTTCATCACATCGTCCGAGGCGTCCACGCACTCGGCCCAGCCACGGAACACGTCCATACACTTGTCGAACAGCCGCTTGTCGCCGGTGCCGCGGTACAGCTTGGCGTACGCGCCCATGTACTGGCCGATGGACGGCCCCCAGCCTCTCATGCCGCGCGCGTCGGTGGGGATCCCTGCCCGAACGCGGAAGGGCTTCAAAATGTCCTCCGTCGCGGGCTGATCCAGGTAGGTTTCAATCGTCTCATCCCGCTGCTGTTTGAAGGGACTGTCCAGCAGCGTCACGTTGGCGTAGTCCGCGCCGCGCAGGCGATACGATACCATGCTCCTCGCTCCTTCCAAAAAGAGATCAGGCGGGAACGCTTCGTCCCCGCCTGCCGTTTTTAGCCCTTGACGGCGCCAATCATGACGCCCTTTTCAAAGTACTTCTGCACGAAGGGATACACGCACAGAATCGGCACGGTGGACACGATGATGACCGCGTACTTCACCTGGTCGGCGGAGGACTGGGCATAGCCGCCCTGCACGCCGCCGTTGCCGCTGGCGAACGCCTCGTTCTGCAGCAGGATGCGGCGAAGTACCATCTGCAGCGGCTGCACCTCGGGGCTGGAGGTGTAGATCAGGGCGTTGAAGTAATCGTTCCAGTGGAACACCGCGTAGTACAGGATCTCCACGGAGATGATCGCCTTGGACAGGGGCAGCACGATGCTCCACAGAATGCGGAAGTGGTTCGCGCCGTCCAGCGTAGCGGACTCGTACAGATCCTGCGGGATGGTGTTCTGGATAAACGTTCGCGCGATGATCAGGTTGTAGGTGTTGACCAAGACCATCACCAGCAGAATCCAGGGCGTGTTGATGAGGTTCAGGCTGTTGACCATCATGTAGGTCGGCACCAGGCCGCCGGAGAAGTACATCGTGAACACGAAGTACATCATGATCGGGTTGCGCGCCTTGAAGTCCGGGCGGGACAGCGCGTAGGCCGCGGGCATGGTGACGATCAGGTTCAGGATGGTGCCGCCCAGCACATAGTAAATGGTGTTGCGATAGCCCAGCCAGATGCGGGTATCCTGGAAGATCTGCTGGAAGCCGTAGAAGCGGATGTCCACCGGCCAGAACACGACCTTGCCCTGGTTGACCATGTCCGAGTTGGAGATGGACGCGATGACCACGAACCACAGCGGGTACAGGATGACCACCATGCACAGCGCGGCCAGAATCACCACGGCCACATGGAAGATGCGGTCGGACAGATCGGTGTCCTTAATCCGGTTTTTTTCCGGAACGTAGCTGATTTCCGTCTTTTGCTTTGCCACTTCAATCATCTCCTTACATCAAGCCGGAGCCCGTAATCTTCTTGCTGATCCAGTTGGTGATCATCAGGAAGGCGAAGTTCACGACGTTGGTAAACAGGCCCACAGCCGTGGCAAGGCTGAACTGGGGCGCGCCGGTGGTGGGCGCCATCAGGTGATACACATAGGTGGAAATAACTTCAGACGCCTGCTTGTTCAGCGTGTTCTGCATCAGGAACACCTTGTCGAAGCCAACATTCAGAATGCTGCCCATGTTCATGATCAGCAGGATCATGATGGTGGGCACCAGCGTCGGGAATTCAATGTGAATAACGCGCTGCCATACGTTGGCGCCGTCGATCTTCGCCGCATCGTAGAGCTGCACATCCACCGACGAGAGCGCCGCGATGTAGATGATGCTGTTCCAGCCCATGCTCTGCCAAATGCCGGAACCGACATACATCCACACAAAATACTGCTTCTGACCCAGCAGGTTGGCCTTATCCGGCACGACGCCGAGCATTTTGAGGAAGTCGCTCAGCACGCCGCCGCTCTTGGCAAACAGCACGTTCAGCATGGATACCAGAACAACCGTGGAAATGAAGTACGGAATGTAGACGATGGTCTGCATCGTGCGCTTGGCACGCTGCGAACGAATCTGATTGAAAATGATCGCCAGCACAATGGGCGCCGGGAAACCGAACACGATGGAACACAGGGAGATCACAAACGTGTTCTTCATCGTGGTGCCGAACATGGCGGAGGAGAAATACTGCTGGAAATACTTGAACCCCGCCCAGTTGCCGCCATAGATGCCCTTGGTGAAATCGTAATCACGGAAAGCCAGCTGCGCGCCATACATGGGCATATAGCAGAAAATAAAAATATATACGACCGCCGGGATCAGCATGACCCACAGCTGCCAGTCATGGGCGAGATACCATCCCAAGCTCTTCCGTTTTTTCGGCGCGATCGCCTTGGTTGATACCATGTTCATTCCTCCCTGTATGCGCTTCCACACCGCCTGTGTGGCCTGGAAGAAACGGACGGGGTGCGAATGAAGCCGCACCCCGTCCGCCTGTCAAGTATTAGTTGCCCTTGTAGGCGTCGTACGCCTTCTGACGGATCTCCAGCACCTGCGCAAGGCCGGCGCCCTCGATTTCCGCCACATAGTCTTCCCAGGTCTCGTCGATGTCGGCCTCACCGGTCAGCCAGATGCCCCACCAGCTGTCGGCGATGGACGTGATGCCCGCCTGGAGCTGCGCCAGGGTGTTCTGGTCGTCGTTGGTGTAGCGCATGAACATCTGCGGATAATACTCGGTATCCATGTTGATGCGGGCAATGGCTTCCTTGTACTGCTCGCGCTCGGCCAGGGCGTAGGTCATATCCTGCGCCATCTTGATCTCGGTGGAGCGGCGGATGTACATGGGCGCGTTGTCAGCCATGGTGGAAGTCCACTTCCAGGTGCCGGCGTCGGTGCCCTCGGGCGGAGGCAGCACTTCGAAGCTGTTCTCGCCGGTCTGCGCCACGCAGCCGTCGGTGATGCCGCCGAACAGGCCCTGCACGGAGACGTCCGGGCGATAGAACTGGTCGATGAAGCGCATCGCGGCTTCGGGGTTCGCGCACTTGGCGGAGATGCAAGCACGGTTGGAGGACATATTCAGGCCGGAGAAGTCATAGGTCCAGCGGGGCTCGATGCCAGCGTACGTTTCATCAATGTCATTGGTGAAGGGGCCGCAGGGCACATACTGGTCATGGATGTTGGGGCCGAACTTGTCGGTCTCTTCCCAACCGAGCACCATGCCGACCAGCGCGTTGCCGTCCGCGTCGCCACGGGACAGGGACTGGAACATGGAGTAGTCATTGGTGATGGCGTTGGGGTTGATCAGGTTCTCGGCGTACAGGTCAGCCAGATACTTCATCATGGCCTTGTAGCGCTCGTCCACCGCGTAGTTCTTGATCACGCCGTCCTCGGCGAAGTACGCGTCGGTGCCCCAGTTGACCAGCTGGATGCCCCAGGAGCCGATCAGGTTGGTCAGGGAGTATGCGCCGCTGAACCAGCCGTTGAAGTCCATCGGAACCTCGTCGGAGGGATCGCCGTTGCCGTTCGCGTCGTTGTCGCGGAAGGCTTCCAGCACGGCCTTGACCTCGGACAGGGTGGTGGGCACCTGGAGGCCCAGGTTATCCAGCCACTGCTTGTTGACGAACATAACGCCGTTGCAGTCCGGCCACTTGCCCTGGAACTTGGGCGTGGCGTAGATTTCGCCTTCCAGCGTCTTGGCCAGGGCCAGGGTGTCCGGCTCTTCCTCAAACATGGCCTTCACGTTGGGCGCGTACTGGTCGATCAGATCAGTCAGCTCCATGAACAGGCCGTTGTAGGTGGTGTAGTCGGAGTCGCCGGTCGCGTTGATCAGGATGTCCGGGATGTCCCCGGCGGCGAAACGGGTCGTCTTGAGCTGGTTCCAGTCCGTGTAGATGACCTCCCAGGTCACGTCCACGTTGGCGGCCAGTTCGATTTCATCAATCCACTTCATCTCGTCCACCTGCTTGGTCAGCGGGTGCGCGATGAACATGGCGGTCAGCTTCACAGGCGCTTCTTCCGCAGCGGCAAAGCTCGCGCAGGAGAGCAGCAGGGCAGCTGCCAGAACCAGGGCAAGAATCCTCTTGGTCATAGCGAAAACCACCTTTCTAAGCATTGAGCGCAACACAAAAATTAGGGAAATCCCTCATTTCTACCGTCCCTTTTTTGTGCACTCAGCTTAGTTATATTGTAATTTTCCGAGCCGAGGATGTAAATATCGTTAAGATATATAGCGTGTCATTTTTCTATTTCCTTGAATTTTCCATTGACTTTTTGTGTGAATGTCGACCAGTTCAGCCATTTTAATTCCTGCTTTGCAGGCGTCCCAAAATATGCTATACTGCAAGCAAGCCACTCGAAAAAGGAGGACCGCGCGATGGACAGCCAAATCATCTGCCTGCCGCTGGACAAACCGCTGCGCTATCGCCTGACGGGCAAGTTTGCCGCGCCCTCCCCGGAATGGGCGCACCAGGACGCGGCGCTGATTGATTACGAGCTGATCGTCATGACGCAGGGCACGCTGTACCTGGACTACAACGGCGTGCGCTACACGGTGCCCTCCGGCCAGTACCTGCTGCTGCCGCCCTATGCGGATGAGGAGAATATGCGCCACGGCTTTCAGCCCTCGTCCTGCGAATTTTACTGGCTCCACTTTGTCACAGCCGACAATTGCTTCTATAAGAAGAACCCCCCCCCGCTTTTAGAAGCATCTTTTTCCATGGACCCGGAGCAGACGCTCCGCCTGCCGGTTCAGGGCAAGGTGCCCGCGCCGGACAAGCTCGTCGTGCTGATGCGTCAGATGCAGAACAATGTGCGGGCGGGCTATCCGCAGCGGGCGCTGGATTACGAAACGTCCACCGTGCTCTGGGAGCTGCACTGCCAGCTCCTGCTCGACAGCCGTCCCCAGGAGCCGACGCAGGAGCCGCGCGCCAGCCAGCTGTACATGGATATGCTGGACTATGTGCTCGCCAACGCCTCCGGCGGGCTGACGGTGGCGGACGTAGCGGCGCACTTCGGCTACAACGCGAAGTACCTCAGCCACCTTTTTGTCAAGCTGAGCGGCCGTCCGCTGAAGCAGTACATCCTGCGCTGCCGGATGGACAACGCCAACCTGCTTCTGACCGACACCAACCTGAGCATCGCCGACATCGCCCAGCGCCTGGGCTACGAGGACGCGCACAACTTTTCCCGCGCGTACAAGAAAATCACGGGCCTTTCCCCCTCCGACTACCGGCAGGCCTACGCCAAACGGCTGCTGTTCCACAAATCATAATATCTGGGAGGCGTCCGCAACCTCAATCGTCGCAGGGCGCGCTGACCGCGCTCCCTGCTCGTTTCGGTTGACTCCTTCGGGGCGCTTTGGGCCTTCGGCCCAACAGCCCA
>CAZRLM010000127.1:0-7588 GCA_964600835.1 uncultured Oscillospiraceae bacterium | reverse complement strand
GGCTGTGGAGCATGGACAAGGTGCAGTCCATTGATGCGCTTGAGGAGTGGATTGACCGCACGGAAAAGCTGACCGGCCAGACGGAGCTGCCCTATTTTGTGGAATACAAGTTTGACGGCCTGACGCTGAACCTGACCTATGAGGGCGGGCAGCTGACGCAGGCAGCGACCCGCGGCAACGGCGTGACCGGCGAGGCGATTCTGCCCCAGGCGCGCACGATCCACGCCGTGCCGTTGACGATTCCCTACAAGGGGCTGCTGGAGGTGCAGGGCGAATGCATCATGCGCCTGAGCACGCTGGAAAAGTATAATCAGACGGCGAAGGAGCCGCTCAAAAATGCCCGGAACGCCGCCGCGGGCGCGCTGCGCAACCTGGATCCCGCCGTCACGGCCGCCAGGCGGCTGGACGCGTTCTTCTACCAGATCGGGACGATCGACGACCCGCCGTATCACAGCCAGCCGGAAATGCTGGACTTTTTGCGGGCCAACGGCTTCCAGGTCAGCCCGTATCTGGGTAGGCCGCACAATCGGCGGGAAATCGAGGACTGCATCCGCGAGATCGAACGGCAACGCCCGGAGCTGGACTTCCTCATCGACGGCGTGGTGATCAAGGTGGGGGATTTCGCGCTGCGGGAGCAGATGGGCTTCACAGACAAGTTCCCCCGCTGGGCCGTGGCGTACAAGTTTGAGGCGGAGGAGAGCACGACTGTGCTTCGCCGCGTGACCTGGGAGCTGGGGCGAACGGGCAAGCTGACCCCGCTGGCGCATTTGGAGCCGGTGGATTTCTACGGCGTGACCGTGCGAAAGGCGACGCTGAACAACTGGGGCGACATCCAGCGGAAGCGGGTCGCCATCGGCTCGCGCGTGTGGATTCGCCGTTCCAACGACGTGATTCCGGAGATTATGGGGCGCGTCGAGGACGCGGAGGCGGAGGAGAAGCCCATCGAGAAGCCGACCCATTGTCCGGCCTGCGGCAGTCCGCTGGTGGAACGGGGCGCGCACCTGTTCTGCATGAATCGCGCGTCCTGCCGTCCGCAGGCGGTCGCGCGTCTGAGCCATTTCGCCAGCCGGGACGCGATGGATATCGAGGGTCTGTCCGAGAAAACGGCGGGTCAGCTCTACGATCAGATGAACGTGCGGGATCCCGCCGATCTGTATCATCTGACGAAAGCGGACGCGCTGGCGCTGGACGGCTTCAAGGAAAAGAAGGCGAGCAACCTGCTGGCCGCTTTGGAAAAGAGCAAGGACTGCTCGCTGGACGCGTTCCTGTTCGCCATCGGCATTCCGAATATCGGCCGCAAGACAGCGCGGGATCTGGCCGCGGCCTTTGGCACGCTGGAAAAGGTAGCGGCGGCGTCGGCTGAGGCGCTGACCGCGCTGCCGGATGTGGGAGAAATCGTGGCTCAGAGCGTGACGGAGTTCTTCTCCTTCGAGGAGAACCGGACGATGATCGACCGGCTGCTGAAGGTTGGCGTTGCGCCGCGGGAGGCGGAAGGAAAGGCGGAGGGCGTGTTTTCCGGCATGACGGCGGTGGTCACGGGCACGCTGCCGACGCTTTCCCGCAAGGAGGCGGAGGAGCTGATCCGCAGCCGCGGCGGGGTGGCGTCCGCTTCCGTCAGCAAAAAAACCGCCTTCGTCGTTGCGGGCGAGGCGGCGGGAAGCAAGCTGACCCGGGCGCAGAGCCTGGGGGTCGAGGTGATCGACGAGGCGGAGCTGAAGCGCCGCGCCGGTGTTTAAGCGCTATTTGCGCGTTTTTCTCGTGGCGAAGGCGTAGGCGGCCTGGGCGGGCATCCGCAGGGATGCGCCCGACGGGGCTACCGTTCCGGGATTGATCTGTGCATACTCCTGCGCAGAGGTCGGTGTCGTGTCGTCTGCTTCGTCCGACGGGGTATCGAGCATGGCTCTTGAAAGGTAGAAGTAAACAAACTTGATGGTGAAAATGTCGCAGACGATGTAGCGCTGGGAGAAATCGTCGTAGAGCACGACGAACTGCGAGGCTACATTGTAGAGGATGCCCTGCTGCATGGTGGTGCTGTTGGAGCCGATCAGAAATTCAATGACGACATAGTTCCCCAGATTTTCCGAGAGCAGCTGCTGCATGGAACCCGCGAATCCGATGGTGTCGAAATTCTGCTCGGGAGGAACCTGCAGCGAGCCCTGCGTCAATTCGCTCATGAAATACGCCTCCTCTGATCATGGATGGTCGCCCTGCCCATCGTTTTGAGGCGGGGCTACTTCACCCTATGCGGCGCTTTTGCAGGAGATTCCGACACGGACATCGAAATGTAAAAGACCGTTTTTTATTTTTGCGGAAAGCGGAGGAATGCGGATGCGCACCTGGATTGATATTGACCTTGACCGCCTGATCGCCAACTATCGTACGGCGTGCGGCATGACGGAGGCGCTGGTAACTTGCGTTGTGAAGTCGAATGCCTACGGCCATGGCGCCGTGCGCGTGGCGCAGGCGCTCGAACACGCTGGCTGCCGGAGCTTTGCCGTCAGCTGCGCGCGGGAGGCGGTGGAGCTTCGCCAGGCCGGCGTTTCCGGCGAGCTGCTCATCATGGGCGCGACCGAGCGGGAAATGCTCCCTCAGGCGATTGCTTGCGGCGCGGTGCTGACCGTGTCTTCCGTGGAGGAAATACTGGCGGCGGAGGAAGCCGCGGCGGCGCTGAACAGGCCGGTCAGCTGCCATATCAAGATGGATACCGGCTTTCATCGCCTGGGCTTTGACTGCGCGGAGGAGGCGGCGGAAGCCATCGCGCGGTGCGCGGAGAAGCTGCACTTCGTGCGCCTGGACGGGCTGTTCAGCCATTTGGGGCTGATCACGCCGAAACGGGACGCAATGCAGTACGAGCAGCTGATGACGATGCGCGATATGCTTGCAGGGCGGGGCGTGTGTCCGCAGGACATTCACCTGTGCGACAGCATCGGGTTGGTGCGTTATCCGGCGTGGCATATGAGCCGCGTCCGCGTCGGTGCGATGCTCTACGGCGTGCGGCCCTATCACAGCGAACACCTGCCCTTTGACTGCCTGGAGACGCTCGCTTTCCGCGCGCGCGTCGCGCAGGTTCGCCAGGTCAGCAAGGATGAAATCGTCGGCTACGGCGACGATCAGCCCCTGACGCGGGATTCCCGCATCGCGACGGTGTGCGTCGGCTATGGCGACGGCTATCCCCGCAGCCTGTCGAACGGACGGGGTCAGGTCGCCATTCGCGGCAAACGCGCGCCGGTCATTGGCCTGGTGTGTATGGATCAGATGATGGTGGACGTGACGGACATTCCGGACTGCGCCGCGGGCGACACGGCGGATCTGTTAGGCGGCGGCATTCCCTACGGCGAGTTCGCGGACTGGGCGCATACCAACCGCAACGAATGCCTGTCGATCCTGTCCCGGAGGCCCATCCGCGTGTACTGGCAGGACGGGCGGAGGGCGACGGTGCTTGACAGCCTGCTTGACAGAAGAGAGGACTTTTGAGGACGATGGAGAAGATCGACTGGGCGAAAGCGCTGGGGGAGGCTATGCCGCGGGTGATTGAACTGCGGCGGATGCTGCACCGTCACCCGGAGGTGGCGGGGGAAGAAAAGTGGACGCGGGAGACGATTGCCTCCAAGCTGCGCCGCCTCGGCATTGAGGTCAGCTTTTTTGACGGCTGCTATGGCGTGATGGGCGTTATGCAAAACGGCCCGGGGCGCTGCGTGGCCATTCGCGCGGACATGGATGCGCTGCCGGTGACGGAGCAGACCGGCTTGCCCTTTGCGTCCGAACATCCGGGCGTGATGCACGCCTGCGGGCATGACGCGCACATGGCGCTGGCGCTCGGCTCGGCCATGTGGCTCATCGCGCACCGGGATATGTGGCATGGAACGGTGAAGTGGTTCTTCGAGCCGGAGGAGGAGACGCGCGGCGGCGGACAGCTCATGGTGGCGCAGGGCTGCCTCGAAAACCCGCGCGTGGACATCGTGATCGGCCAGCATATGAATCCGCGCTACGACGCGGGCACGTTCTTCGCCAAGCCGGGCTTTGTCAGCGGGTCGAGCGACGAGCTTGTGCTGACGGTGCGGGGCGCGTCCTGCCACGGCGCGTACCCGGAGAGCGGCGTCGACGCGATTGTGATCGCCGGGCAGGTGGTGTCCGCGCTGCAATCGCTCGTCAGCCGGGCGATCTCGCCCTTTGACCCGGCGGTGCTGACGATCGGCACCATCGAGGGCGGGCAGGCGAACAACATCGTCTGCGGCGAGGTGCGGATGCGCGGCACGCTGCGCACGCTGTCCACCGAAACGCGCGTGTTCCTCAAGCGTCGCCTGACCGAAACCGTGCGCGGGATTGCCGAAGCGATGGGCGGCAACGCGGAGGTTGTAATCAACCCCGGCTACGGCGCGGTGTACAATGACGACGCGGCCTACGCGATCATCGAGCGGGAAGCGGAGCGTGTGCTGGGCGCGGAGAAGATCGTCCGCCGGGAAGCGCCGAGCCTGGGCGTGGAGAGCTTCTGCTTCTTCCTGAAGGATACGCCCGGCGTATACTATGATCTGGGCAGCGGCAAGGGCACGGCGCTGCATACAGGCACGTTCCGCGTGGACGAAACGTGCCTGTTCCCGGGCGTGGCGATGCAGTGCGCGTCCGTCCTGGCGTTGTTGCGGGAGGGAGAAGGCAATGCGCAAGATATTTCTGTCCGCTGATATTGAGGGCGTTTGCGGCGCGGCACACTGGGACGAAACCGACCGCACGCATCCCGACCATGCGGCCCTGGCCCGGCAGATGAGCCGCGAAGCCGCCGCTGCCTGCGAGGGCGCGCTTTCCGTCGGCGCGGAGGAGGTGCTGGTGCGGGACGGCCACGGATCGGCGCGCAACATTGACCCGTCCGTGCTGCCTGTGGAGGCGCGGCTTTTTCGCGGCTGGGCGCGGGATCCGATGGCCATGATGAGCGGGTTGGACTCGTCCTATGATGGCGTGCTGTTTGTCGGCTATCACAGCGCGGCGGGGTGGAGCAGCAATCCGCTCAGCCACACGGTGAGCAGGAATATCGCCTCGATTCGCCTGAACGGAGAGGACTGTCCGGAGCTGATGATCAACAGCCTGACGGCGGCGATGGTCGGCGTGCCGGTCTTGATGGTCTCCGGGGACGCGCAGCTGTGCGCCTGGTTCCATGACCGCGTGCCGGACGCAGTGACGGTGCCCGTCAGCGAGGGCAGCGGAAATGGCAGCATTGCGGTACACCCGGAGCGGGCGACGGAAATGATTCGCCAGGGGGCGGCGCGCGCGCTGCGCCTGGATCCCGCGCGGTGCCTTTTCCCGACGTCGTCGCGCTTTGAGGTGTCCGTACAGTATGTGCAGCACGCCGCGGCTAAGGGCGCGTCATGGTATCCCGGCGCGCGTCAAACTGATTCGCGAACCGTTGCCTTTGCGAGCGACAAATGGCGGGAGGTTCTGGCGTTCTTTCACTTTTGCCTGTGACTCACGAACCGAGAAATGAGGATTTTCATGTTTTCGACACTGCAAAGCTGGATTCAGAACCTGACGGCTGACCCGGTCGGCTTCCTGATTGAGATGGCCTACACCGTGGTCGCGGTGCTGATCAGCCTGATTCTCCACGAGTGCGCGCACGGTTATGTGGCTTACCGCTGCGGCGACCCGACGGCGAAGATGCTCGGTCGGCTGTCGCTTGACCCGCGCAGGCATCTTGACCCGATCGGCACGATTTGTATGTTCGTGCTGGGCTTCGGCTGGGCCAAGCCGGTGCCGGTCAATCCGCGCAACTTTCAAAACTACCGGCGCGACGACTTCCTGGTGTCCATCGCTGGCATCGTGACGAACCTGACGCTGTTCCTGCTCTGCGCGGCGTTGAGCGTGGGTCTGAACCGGGTGATGGTCGGCTCCGAGCTGTACGGGGCCATGGGCGCGACGGCGGAAGGCCGGGAAAGCCTGTACTATTCCTTCGCCAGTCTGGTGCTGGACGGAGCCATCCCGGAGGAAATCGTGGGGTTCATGGCAGCGCCATGGCTGCAATATATCCAGCGTTTTCTGGTCATGATGATGTTGATGAACCTGGGCCTGGCGGTGTTCAACTTCCTGCCGATTCCGCCGCTGGACGGCTATCACATCCTGAACGATGTGATTCTGAAGGGGCGGCTGCAGCTGAACGCGCAGGCCTTCCGCACCGCGCAGCTGATCCTGATGCTGCTGTGCCTCTCCGGCGCGCTGAACGGGATTCTTTCCACCGTGCAGAACGCCGTGATGGAGGCCGTGATTCACCTGTTTACGCTGCTGTAAGGAGAATTGTCAAGCCATGCCGATGACTTTTCAGCTCAAGGACTTTGACGGCCCGCTTGACCTGCTTTTGCACCTGATCAGCAAGGCGCAGGTGGATATCAAGGACATCTTTGTCAGCGAAATCACCGACCAATACATTGAATCCGTCCGTTCGGCCACGGATCTGGATATGGATGACGCGACCGACTTTCTGGTCATGGCGGCGACGCTTTTGGAAATCAAGAGCCGGGCAATGCTGCCCCGTCCGCCCAAGCTGGAGGAGGGCGAGGAGGATCCCGAGCAGGCGCTGATTCGTCAATTGGAGGAATACAAGCGCTTCCGGGAAACGGCTGCGGCGATGCAGCGCTTTGAGCAGGCCGCCCGCGACATCTTCACCAAGCTGCCGGAGGAGTATCCGCTGCCGCCGCAGGAAACGGAGCTTGTCGGCCTGACGCTTTCCGGGCTGACCGAGGCGTTTCTGCGCATCTGGGCACGGAAGCCCGCTGCGGAGGACGACGCGCGGGAGGTCAACCACTACGCCCCGCGGGACATCCGCCGGGACGAGCATACCGTGCAGGAGTGTATGCTGACGCTGTTGCAGGGCATCCGGCATAAGGGCCGATTGCGCTTTGACGAAGCGTTCAGCGACGCGCCGACAAGGGAAGAAGTGGTGACGCTGTTCCTGGCGCTGCTGGAGCTTTTGAAGCTGGGCGAGACGCATATCACGCAGGAAGGCATTTACGGAGAAATTGTGCTGCTGCCGGGCAGAAAAGAGGACGGGGAAGAAACGGATGAGTGAGGAAGGGACGATGCAGGGCCGTATCGAGGCCATTCTGTTCGTGGCGGGAGAGCCGGTGCGGGTGGACGAGCTGGCGCGGGCGCTGAACGCGACCGTGCCGGAGACGATCGCCTGCCTGGATCAGCTGCGCGACGCGTATGACTTTGAGCAGCGCGGCTTTTGTCTGCGGCGGTTCGGTCAGCAGGTGCAGTTGGCGACGCGGGCGCTGTACGCGCAGGACGTGGTGCGGCTGCTCCAGCCGGTGCAGCAGCAGAGCCTGAGCCAGGCCGCGATGGAAACGCTGGCGGTGGTCGCCTACCGTCAGCCGGTCACGCGGGCCGAGGTGGAGCAGATTCGCGGCGTGAAATGCGACTACTCCCTGCAGTCGCTGACCAGCAAGGAGCTGATCCAGGAGGTGGGCCGCAAGGACGCGGTCGGACGGCCCATCCTCTACGGTACGACGGAAAAGTTTCTGAGCCATTTCGGGCTGGAATCCCTCGAAAACTTGCCGCCAATGCCGGAGAGACCCGGCACGGAGGAAAAGCCGCAGGACGAAACCAT
>CAZRLM010000126.1:0-7946 GCA_964600835.1 uncultured Oscillospiraceae bacterium | reverse complement strand
GCTGCCCCTGCACCCTGCCAGGAGGGCCGCATGGCCCTCCTGGACCTCCCAAGCTGGGCAAGCCCGGCTTTTTTCTTTTCCGAAAGCGTGCTGTTTGGTAGAGTGAATCGCGTCCGAGGACGCGGAATACCAGTTGGCGGGCCGTTTTCACCGCATTGCGCGAGAGGCGGCCTCAATTCTATGGACACGGGGGGACGCCTGTTCACCGTGGGCTGTCGAACGCCGCTCCACAAAACCCGCCTGCGGGTTGACAGCGCCTCCATTGTCAAGCGGCGCAAAGCCTGTTATACTGTGCTTGTCCGGACAGGAGGAGACAGCATGACAAATTTCGGAAAGCAATTGACGGCGCTGCGCCGGGCGCGGGGGCTGACGCAGCGGCAGTTGGCGGCGATGGTCGGCGTATCGCCGGGGGCGGTCAGCAAGTGGGAGACGAACGCCTCCTGTCCCGACGTGTCGCTGCTGTGCCCCATCGCCCGTGCGCTATCCGCCACGGTGGACGAGCTGCTCCAGTTCGAGGATGCGCTCTCCGATCAGGCCGTGGGCGAGCGAATCAACGCGCTGGTTACGCTGGCGCGTCAGGAGAGCGCCGACGCGGCGGAGGAAGCGCTGCGCACGACGCTGCATCAATATCCTCGATGCGCTGCCTTGCAGCTGAACGGCGCGCTGTTCTACGACTATCTGCAAATGGCCTGTCCCGGCGCGCCCGAGGCGGACAAGACCCGCTGGCGCGGCGAAAAGCAGACCTTGCTGCGCGCCGTATGGGCGTCCGGCGGCGCGTATCGGCAAGCCGCCGCGCAGCTGTTGGCCAGCGCCGCGCTGCAAGCGGGGAATTTAGCGGAAGCGGAGCAATATCTGGCCGAAATGCCCGAGCAGCCCGGCGACGCGACGCTGCTGCGCGCGAGCCTGCATCTGAAAAAGAACGAGCCGGCCATCGCCTTGTCGCTGCTGCAAAAGCGATTGTTTTCGCTGGTGCATCAGGCGCAGAGCTGTCTGACCATGATGGCAAGCGAGGCCGTCACGCCGGATCCGCAGCGCGCGCTGGCCATCATCCAAACAGCCTGTACGCTGGAGCAGGTATTTTTTCAAACGACAGACGCTGGGCTAAGCGAAGGGATGCGGTTGGAAGCGCTTTTGCGGGCGGGGCAGCTGCCCGAGGCCGCGGCGAGCCTCCGCCGATATGTCGATGTGTTGACAGGCCCCGCGATTGCGCCCCGGCCGGATCTTTTCGCGCCCGGCGTGACGGTTTCGCCGGACAAGCCCGCCTCGGTGCGGGAGCTGCGTCAGTGTCTTTTGGACGCGATGGAAAAGGGCGCGGACGAATCGCTCGCCGTGCTGGCCGGAGGGCCGGAATACCGGGAAGCGATGGAAAAGCTCCGGCAAAGTCTGTTGCAGGAAGATTGCGGCCAATGAAAAAGGAAGGGCATCATGCGGATGTCCTTCCTTTTTCGTTGGAATGCAGCTTTTGGTTACACGTTTCCGAAGGAGCGCGGGAAAAGACTTGCCGGAGCTTACTCCTCGCCGCTGATGAAATCCATCAGTTGCTTCGCCGCGTCCACCAGCCGCGGGCCGGGACGGGTGATCTCGTTGTTGTCCGCGTTCAGAATCGCGCCGTTTTGCACGGCCTGGAGCACCTCCCAGCCGGCGCGGGCCTTGACCTCCTCGATGTACGCCGGGCCTTCCTCGGGCGTCATCGACAGCGTGACGATGTAGTCCGGGTCACGCTCCAAAACCTGCTCCTCGGAGATCGCCTGCCAGCCGTCCAGGTCGGCGAAGGCGTTCGTCAGTCCGCAGAGCGCGGCGATCTCGTCCATGAAGGTATTGCTTCCGGCTGTCCATAGCCCCCATTGCAGCGGGCTGACCTCAAAGTAGACCGTCTTGCCAGTCGTATTGGCTTTGGCGGCGATGGCGGCAAAATCGTCCGTCATGTCCTGGACGAGCGCTTCCGCCGCGTGGCTTTTGCCGGTCAGCGCGCCCAGCAGCCGAATGGCCTCGTACACGCCCGCGACGTCCTGCGCGTCGCTTACGACCACTTTTACGCCCGCGTTTTCGAGCGCCTCCACCTGCTCCTTGGGCTGCGCCATCATTGCCATCACGACAATCTGCGGCTCCAGCGCCAGAATCTGCTCCAGGTTCGTCTCATAGCCGGACTGGACGGACGGCGTATCCAGCGCCTCGGCAGGATAGTCGCAATATTCGCCGCGGCCCACCAGCGCGTCCCCCGCGCCCAGCGCGTAGAGAATTTCCACGTCGGACGCGGTCAGCGCGACAATGCGCGTCGCGGGCGCGTCCAACGTGATTTCGCGTCCGGCCATGTCGGTCACGGTCACGCCGCCCTCCGCCAGAGCGGGGAGGCAGCACAGCGCCAGCGTCAGCGCCGTCAGGAAACAGAACAGTCTTTTCATGGGAAACCCTCCTTTTTTCTTACAATCGAACAGCGGAGGGGACAAAAAACGCCTGCGGCCTTCCTTCTGGACAGGCACAGGCGAAAAACGCGCGCCGCGATGGCGATCGCGCGTCCGCCTTCCCAGCCCCAGGGGAAGCGTTGACCCTTTCACAGACAGGTCTCCCGACTTGGCCTCATCCAGTCGGCGCGCCTTCCCGCCGGAGGATCTCCGGCAGTGGCCGCCACGGCTTTCGCCGCAGCCTGCGCCGTCTGTCCGCTTCACGGTTACTGGGATAGTGCGGAGCTTGCATCCGCTTCCCTGGCATGATTTCATGCCGCGCTTTTCGCGCATCTGTGCGGGCTGTTCGATTGTTGTCCCATTATACAGCGTCTTTGGGGCGCTGTCAACGTCAGGCGGGCGCGCCGGTCAGAAGGCCGTTGGAGCCGGTGGCCAGATAGAAGCGGCCGAACTCCCGGCAGTCGCCGTCGATGGCCTGAATTTGGCCGTACATCTGCCTGCTTGTGTTGATCCGCTGCCAGGTCGCGCCCTGATCCAGGCTGCGGAAGAAGCCGTATTCGCCGCCGATGCGGCCGGTGACGTACAGCGCTTTCGGCTCCGACAGGTAGTCGCCGCCGGGGCGGCCCAGGCCAAGCCCGACGCAATAGGCGTTTTCGCCCGGCGCGGTGATTCGCCGCGCCTGCGCCTGACCGCGGGCCGCGTCGATGGTCAGCGTCCACAGCCCCGCCTCGCCCAGCGCCAGGAAGAACACGCCGCTGCGCCCGCCTTCCGGCTGCACGGCGGTCTTGTTCGCGCAGTCGATCAGCCCGAAGTCCGCCGCGGGGAAGCCATCCGGCGCGGGCAGCTGGCGGAAGCTGCGCCCGCCGTCCACGCTCGCGTACAGCTCGCCCTCATCGCCGAAGCCGTACAGCACCGCGCTGCTTACCCGGTCGGCGAAGGGCTTCATGCAGCCGCGTTCGACGGGCGCGCCATTCAGGTCGAGGATGCGGACGCGGGAAAATGTTTCGCCGCCGTCCTGGCTGACGACAACCCGCTGAACCGGCAGCGCGCAGCCCTCCGCGATCGCCCAGACGATGTTCCGCCCGTCGGGCGACATGGCGACCCAGCCGGAGTTGACGTTCGGGCGTTCGATGGCGTGGAGCGCGCGGTCAATATCCCCGGGGAGGCCAAAGGGCATCGGCAGGCGGCGGAAGCTGCGCCCGCCGTCCGCGGAGAGAATCAGCCCGCCCTTCGTTTCGCCCGTCCAGTTGCCCCGGGGCGTGACGATCAGCCGCGCCGGGTCGCGGTCGGAGAAGTCCGCGTTGATGCAGGTGATGTACCGGTTGCCGTCCGCGTCCGCAAAGGAGTTGGCGCAGGGCCGGTCAAGCTGTTCAAAGGCGAAGCCGCCCAGGTCGCCGACGATGTCCACCACCCGCGTTTTTCCGGCGGGCAGGCTGTACACGTTCAGATGCACGGTTTCCTCGATGCCGTCGCACCAGTCGGTGAAGGAACGATCGTCATGGGTAAGGCGGGCGCTGCGGAAAACGCCGGTGCCGGTATTGAACCAGCACACGTCGTCGTCAAAGGGATCGAGCTTCAGGTCGCTCAGCCAGTGGATCAGCGAGCGGCCGCCGTTGCACTCCGGACGCATATAGGGCGCGCGGAAGCGGATGTTGCCGACCGTCAGGCCGTGGAGCGCCTCCTCCCAGGTGTCGCCCCAGTCCCGGGAGAGGAACACGCTGTCCCCATCATCCCGGACGATGGTGGACGCGATGAGCAGCCCCGGCGTTTGCAGGGAAGCGGCAACGCCGGAATAGCCCCATTCCAGCGCCTGACCGGGGACGGCACGGGGCGTGATCTCCTCCATGTCGCCGGGCGTGCCGGTCGCGTCCAGCGCGTAGCGGACAATGCGCCCGTCAAGCGCGTCGCCGGAGTCGCAGCTGTACCCGTCCTCCAGCACATAGGATCGGCGGCCGGTGGCGGAAAAGGTGACGTACAGGTATCGGCTGTCGGCGCTCCAGCGCTGAGCAACCAGCCCGCAGAGGCGGCAGCCGGGAATGACCCGCGAGGCCGATTCCGCCATTGGGCGAAAGCTCTCGCCGCCGTCCAGGCTCATGTACAGGCTGTGGCCGCGCAGGACGCTGTCCGCCCGGCAGTCCAGCCCCGCCGTGGCGACGATCAGCGCGCGGCCAACCTGCGCCACGAAGGCCAGGTGCGTTTCCGGCAGCGCGGCCAGGCGCGTCCAGTGCCCGCCCAGGTCGTCCGAGCGCCACAGCCCGTCCCGCTGGCTGGCGAAGTAGAGCCTGTCGCCCGTTCCGCCATCCACAATCAGCCGCTCGCCGGTACCCCGGCCGTTCAGGTTGCCATGGATGAACATCGGCATCGGCGTGAGGCGGAAGGTCGTCCCCCGGTCAAAGCTGACGGCCAGCGCGCCCGTTTGACCCGGTCTGTTCACGCCGCAGGCCACAAGCAGCCGGTCGGGGTCGTTTCGATCCAGCGCCAGCGCGATGGGATACGTCAGCCGCAAGTCCTCCGCCGTCACCTGCGGAATCAGGCTCACCCACGTCTGTGTGGGCGCGTCAAAGCGGTACGCGCCGCCAATGTCGGTGCGGCAGTACAGCAGGCCGCGCTCCGCGGGGTGAAACAGGAATCCGGTCACATACCCGCCGCCGGGGATGGGCAGATGGCTGTACTTGTAGGGAATCGTCTGCATCAAGGCTGCGCCTCCTTTGAAAAGGGCGCACGCGACAAAGCAGTCGGTGCGCCCCGCGGCGCTTGAAAAAGCGGCCGCTTTTTTATGCGATCATTCAGTGCGAAAAACGCTGCATCAGCTTGATCATCAGAAAGAACAGCAGCAGCACCAGAAACACGCCGCCCAGCCCGCCGACGGTGACGATCAGCCCCTTGCCCATCAGGGATATTCCTTCAAACATTGCGAATCATCCTTTCCGCGCTTTACGCGCCCAGCATCATGCTCACCAGGGTAATCACCATGCCGCCCGCCACGATGGAGCCAAGCTGGCCCGCCACGTTGGCGCTGGTCGCCTGCATGAGGATGAAGTTGCTCGGATCCTCCTTGAGGGCCATCTTGGCGATCACCCGGCTGGACATCGGAAAGGCGGAAATGCCCGCCGCGCCGATCATCGGGTTGACCTTCTTTTTGCGGAACAGGTTCATGAGCTTTGCGAACAGCACGCCGCCGGCGGTGTCAAACACGAAGGCGAACAGGCCCAGCAGCATGATCAGCAGCGTATCCAGGCGCAGGAAATTTTGCGCCACCATCGTCGAGCCGATGGTCAGGCCCAGGAGAATCGTAACCAGGTTCGCCAGCTCGTTTTGCGCGGTTTTCGACAGCCGCTCCAGCACGCCGCATTCGCGGATCAGGTTGCCGAACATCAGGCTGCCCACCAGCGGCGCGCTCATGGGCACCAGAACGCCCGCGACCACCGTCACCACGATGGGGAAGAGAATCAGCGTCGTGCGGGAGCAGCGATCCTCATGGTAATCCATGCGGATCATTCGCTCCTGCTTAGTGGTCAGTGCCTTGACGATCGGCGGCTGAATGACCGGTACCAGGCTCATGTAGCTGTACGCCGCCACGGAGATGGGCGCCATGTACTTCGCCAGGTTGAAATGGTTGGCGACGTAGAGCGTCGTCGGGCCGTCCGCCGCGCCGATGATGCCGATGGCGCTGGCCAGACGCAGCACCTCGTCCGAGGCGACGCCGGGCAGCACGACCGGGATCAGCGCCAGGCTCAGCAGGAAGGTGGCGAAAATGCCGAACTGCGCCGCCGCGCCGAAAAAGATCATGCTCGGATCCTTCAACAGGGGCGAGAAGTCGATCATCGCGCCCACGGCGATGAAGATCAGGATGGGAAACAGCTCGTTGGCGATGCCCGCGTTGAACAGCACCGTCAGGAAGCCCTCCTCGCCCAGCGCCGACGGGAACGCGGAGCCAAACACCGGCGGCAGGTTCGCCAGGATCGCACCGAAGCCGATTGGCAAAAGCAGCGACGGCTCATAGTCCTTTTTCACCGCCAGGTAGATCAGCACGCCCGCGATGACGAACATCGCCAGGCACTTGACGCCCTCGGCGGTAAACAGATAGGTAACGCCGGAAAACAGCTCCGAAAAAACCTGTTGCATTTTGTCCTTTTCCTCCGCTCGGGCCTTACAGCGAGTTGACCAGGCTGTACAGGCTGGTATTAAAGGTGCGCTCGGCCTTCAGGGCCTCGTCGATGGCCATATAGAATACCTTGCCCTGGCGGACGCCAATCACCTGATTGCTGATGCCGTCCCGCAGCAGCCGCACGGCCAGGTTGCCCGCCTCAAAGGCGAAGGCGCTGTCGCGGGCGGTCGGCTCCGCGCCGCGCTGGGTGTAGCCGATCACGGTCGCGCGGGCCTCAACCATGCCGCACATCCGCTTCAGGATGGACGCAAAGCGCTCGGCGCTGATCGGTTCGCCCTCGTAACACTTTTTGCCGTGGCTGTTGAGGAAGGTGTACATATCGAATGGTTCCATGGACTCCCAGCAGCCCTCCGCCACGACGATGGTCGCCCGGGTGTTGCCCTTGGCGATGAGGTGGTTCAGCCGCGCGGCGGCGCGCTCGACCGTCCAGGGCATTTCGGGCACGAGGACGATTTCCGCGCCGGTGGCCACAGCGGTGGTCAGGGCGATATCGCCGCAATGGCGGCCCATCACCTCCACGACCGCGGGCCGGTCATGGCTGCGGGAGGTGGCGCGGATGGCGCGAACCGCCTCCACGCATACGTTGACGGCGGTATCGTAGCCCAGGGTCATTTCGGTATAGGCAAGGTCGTTGTCGATGGTGCCGGGAATGCCGATGCAATGGATGCCCAGCTTGCACAGCTCCTCCGCGCCATGGAAGCTGCCGTCCCCGCCGATGACGACAAGGCCGTCGATCTCCATTTCGTGGAGGGTATTGGCCGCTACCTCCCGCCAGTGCGGATCCCTGAACTCATCGCAGCGGGCCGTGCGCAGATAGGTGCCGGGGCGGTCGGCGATGTCCAGCACGGTATCGAGATGCAGCTCCTGCATATCGTCCCGGATGCTGGTGGATTTCCGCAGCAGACCGTTATATCCGCGCTTGATGCCCACCAGAGGCATTCCATAGAGCGCGGCGCTCTTGGCGATGGCCATTACGGCCGCGTTCATGCCGGGGCTATCGCCGCCGGAGGTCAGCACGCCGATTTTTCGCATCGTTCTATCGCTCCTTTGATGTCGAGGTTGCACGGCTGATTGTGTCCTGCCGCGCCGTGCTGGAAATAGTATACCATAGGTTGGGAAAAGAGGGAAGAACGAATTCGCATGGGAATGAAAAAAGCCTTTCTGATTATGCAAGAAGGCTTGAAAGTGTGTGCCCGAAGGAGTGCAGAAGGCGATTAGCCTCTTGCTCGTGTCCGCTCCGAAGGAGTGCAGGGGGCGATCGGAAAGCCCCCTGCCCGCGCCCGCAGGCGCGGAATCCCTGCGATTAGAGGGAAGGGTGTGTGAGCCGCGTCAAATGACGCGGGTTCCTTGTAGGCACAACGCAACGAGGTTGTTTG
>CAZRLM010000125.1:0-7970 GCA_964600835.1 uncultured Oscillospiraceae bacterium | reverse complement strand
GCGGAGCGGATCATCTACTCCAGCGACGGACTGGTGTTCTACACAAAAGATCACTACGAGAGCTTTTCCGAGCTTTCCCCAAGCAAGTAAGCCCGTCAAAAAAGCCTCCAGTCGGCAGCGATTGGAGGCTTTTTTCAGTGCGTTCGTTTATTTTTTCTTTTCCCCCGTCCGCCGGATGGTCGCATCCGGGTTGGCGGCCTGCTTCATGAAAGCGGAGGGGCTGATGCCGACAATGTTCTTGAACTGCTTGGAGAAGTGGTAGGGATCCTGCATTCCGACCTCCGCGCCCGCCTGCCGGACGGTGTAGTCCTGCTCGCGGAGCAGCTCCTTGGCGCGCTCCATCTTGCAATGGAGGACGTAGCTGAGCGGCGGCATACCAACCTCACTGACGAAGCGCTTCCGGAACGTCTCCATGGGCATCCGGGAAATAGCCGCCATCTCCGCGAGGGAGAAGTTGTCGCGGTACTGGTTGGCGCGCAGGGTGTCCACCACCTTGGCGATCTCGTGGGAGAGCATCGCGTCCATCGCCACGGGCTGGCCCCAGTGGCTGGCAACCATGCCGTACATCAGGTGCTGAAGCTGATAGGTCGCGTCGCCGGTGCCGGAATGGCGCACCATCACCTGCACAATCTGCTTGGCAAGGTAGATTTGGCTGGGCAACGCGCCCTGGCGCAGCGGCATATGCAGCAGCGCGCCCATCTTGCGCACCACCATCGGCGCGAGCGGGCCGTCCAGGGAAACCCACAAACACCGCGCCTGATCAGGGACGGTCAGGCGCGCCGTATGCTCGCCCGCGGGGAGGAAGCAGGTCTGCTCCTCCTTCATCACAACCTCCGTGCCCTGCCAGACCAAGCGACACTCGCCCGTTTCCACCGCAAACCACACCCACTGCTCATGGGCGGTAATCGCATATTCCCCCGCACCCAGCATGGCGCTGCCCGCCGCGTGGATCCACGCGCCGCTGGCCCGGGTCAGGCTGCCGGGCTTGTGCCAGCCCTCGACGATCAGCTTATCCGCTGCTGCCTCCAGCCCGGTAAAGAGATAGGACTCCATCCTCGCCGCCTCCTCGCCAAAATACACAATGGCCTATATGTTTAGTATAGCGCCCATATGGAACAGTGTCAAGGGACATGAGCGGATTATTTCGACATTTCTTGCGGAATGCGATGCTTTGCGCTTTATTTATGCTATAATCATCATAGAAAATCCGAAGGAGAGGAAGCAGCCATGCGAATCGGAGAAATTTGTTTCCTGACAAACGACGTGGTGCGGCTCGCCAGCTTCTATAAGCAGCTCTTTGGCGTCGATAACCACAGCGACGACCCGGTGCACCAAATGGTGATCGACCGGGAGGTGCAGCTGGCCGTCTACAACGACGGCACGCCGAAGAACAACCAAAACCAGAACCTGAGCGCCGTCTTTACGGTCGAGGACGTTGAGGCGGAGTACGAACGGCTTCTGGGCATGGGCGTGGAGATCATCGAGAAGCCAACGGCGCGCCCGTGGGGCGCGGTCAACATGAGCTTCCACGACCCGGACGGGAACATCATCTATCTCCGGAGCTTTCCGGCAGAAAAGTAAAAAAGCCGCGGCGGCGGACGCCCAGTCCGTCGCCGCGGCTTTTTCCATTTGCATTAAAACTCGTGCACCGTCACCACATAGCCCATGTTGTCCAGGGAGGTGGTATAGCTCGTAGCGTTACCGGCGATATAGACCTCAAAGGAGGCCGCGTCGCCCACATACTGCCGGACGATCTCATAGCGGAGCACGCCGTCCTCAAACACGGCGATGTGCGGATGCTCCTGCAAATACTCGATGTACTCCTCCAAGCACAGCCCGAGGGTCTGCATCACGGCGGCGTTGCCCTTGCCCACATAGCGGTAGCAGCGCAGGGAGACATTGACGCCGGTCTTGTAGCTCTTGTCCGCGGTGCCCTTGAGCGGGAAGTCCGCCTTCGGGAAGCGGAAGATCAGCCCGTAGCGCCAGCAGTTTTCGTTCATCCAGACGCCTTCCGGCGTTTCGACATAGTTCGCGCCGGTGATGGTCGCGTCGCCGCGCTTGTACAGCTTCATCGTGAAGGACAGGCCGCTGTTGAACTCGCTGGTGCCAGGGTAGTTCGCGTCCTTCTTCGCCCGGGCGATCAGGTCGTCGCCGGAGAGGTTTTCCTTGTACTTGTCCACATACCGTTGGAAGATGGTGTTCTGCTGCTCGTAGGTGCGATAGCCCTCGTCGATCATGTAGTTTTGCAGCCCAAGGGCGGCCGCGTCGTTGACGGCGGCCATCACCGCGTCCACCACGACGGGGAACAGCTGCACGCTGGAATCGGTTACGCCGATCTTCCAGTCCGTATAGTTGCCGACGCTGACCATGGTGCTTTCGTCAAAATCATCGGGGCGGGAGTGCCACTCGTTGACCAGCAGCATTCCGTTGTTCATCACCTCGGCGCGCTGCATCAGCACGCGCTGCGCGTCCTCCAGGGGATAGTTGGTCAGATCGACCACATCCCAGCCCTCGGCCTTCTGCATCGGCCAGGCCAGATTCGTTCCCGTCTGCCGCTGCTGCTCGTACTCGCTCAGCGCCAGGGCATATTCCTCATCGCGCTCGGCGTTGATCTTTTCCGCCTCGGCCTGCCGGGCGGCCAGCACGCTCTGCCGGTAGCCGGTCAGGGCGTTGCCGACCAGCATCATGACCACCGCCAGCGCGGCGAACACCGCCGTGACCACCGCCATCACCCGGATGGGATCCTTTCCCTTCTGCCTGCTCATTTGGGGACACCTGCCTTTCGCCAGGAAGTTCTTTTCATGTATTGAACAAACGGTTGTCCCGCCGTCTTTTATCCCGGACGGCGCAAAAATGCGGGAAAACCTGCTTCAACATGGTCATATTCGCCGCTGCGCCATGAATTTCCTTCTTTCCCGGCTGATTTCATGACGGGGGCCGAAATTTTGCGCATGAAAATCGGCGCGGCGGCCCATCCTACCAGCAGCAAGAAACGGAAAGGATGACCGCCATGCGGACCACCATGAAGCGCCTGATCGCGCTGCCTCTGATTCTCTTTTTGACCTCCTGCGCGGCGACCGCCGAGGAACGCGCAGGCGAAAGCGCGGGCTACGGCGGCCCGCTGAAGGTCACCGTCTCGATGGACGGCGACAGAATCGCCGCCGTCACCGTGACGGAGCACCACGAAACCGAGGGCGTCGGCACCCGCGCCATCGCTTCCATGCCCGAGGCGATGGTTCAAGCCGGCAAGGCGGAGGTCGACATTGTCTCCGGCGCGACGGTGACCAGCCAGGCGCTGATCGCCGCCGTGCAGAACGCGCTGGGTCAGGAGAGCGCGTCCCCGTCCGCGGGGCCGGACGCATCCGACGCGCCGCAAACGGGCGGCGCGTTGCCGGAGGGCGCGCGCAGCGGCGTGGGCATGAGCGCCACGGGGCGCGTCGGCCCGGGGACGGACGATCAGGGCAATCAGGTGTACTCCTTCAACGTGGTGTTCGCCCACGGCGTGTTTGACGGTGAGGGCCGGGTGCTGACGATGGACGTCGACCAGTTGGAGGTCGCCACGCCCAACTACGACGGCGCGACGATGCCGCATTTCAGCGGCTTCCCGGGGCAGGGCGGCTACGCGCTGTGGGATGACGACCAGGGCAAGGTCAGCGGGAAAACGGAGGACACGGACGAGACGTTCCTGGCGGAGGTGTCCGGCTGGATGACCAAGCGCGCCCGGGGCGAGGATTACAAGCTGAGCAGCGGCACCTGGGCGGAGCAGATGGACGCGTATCAGCGGCTCTTCGTCGGCAAAACGGTGGACGAGATCGAGAACTGGTTCGGGCGCTACTGCTCCGACAGCACGGGTCGCCCGCTCAAGGACGGCTCGGACAAGGAGGACGACCAGGCCAAGTGGGACGCGCTGTCCGCGGAGGAACAGGCGATGCTGGCGGACGTGACCTCCTCGGCGACGATCTCCCTGCGGGACAGCCACGGCGACATTTTGGCCGCCCTCCGCGCCGCCTGGGAGGACGCGCAGCAGCGCCCATGACGGGAGGCGGAAAAGCGATGCGGGAGACGCATTCCTTCCGGCGGGGACTGCTCATTGCGCTAACAGTCGCCGCCTCGGCGGTCGTGACCGGCCGCTTGGACGTCACGCCCGCCTACGCGCTGGCGGGGCGGCTGATGGGCCGTCCTGCGCCGGGGGCAGGCTATCCGGCGGCGCTGGCGGTCATGCTGGCCGTCGGCGCGTTTTTGGCCGCGCTGCCCGGACGGCTGCGCCGCCGCGGAGAAACGGCGCAGCGCTCCACGCCGCGCAGCTGTCTGATCGCGCTGCTGGGCGGCTTCGGGATGACGCTCGCCGCTGAATTGGCAGGGCAAGACGGCGGCGCGATGCTGCTGGGCGCAATGCAGGGCAACGTGAGCGCCTGGGTGTTTTTCATCTGCATGGCGGCGGCGGGCTTCGCCGTCGCCCGTCTGATAGGGAGGGGACGCGCGTGAGGGAGCTGCTGCCGGGCGGTCTGATCGGGCTGACGCTGGGCATTGCGCTGCAAGGACCGGGCTGGACAAGGCGCGAGACGGTGCAGGGGATGTTCGCCCTGCGATGCCGCGGCGCGGTGCGGACGCTGCTGGCGACGCTCGGCTTCGGCTGCGCCCTCACGGCGCTTTTGATGTGGCTGGCGGTGATCGACGTCGATCTCCTTGCCGTGCCCGCGCTGGACGGCGGGACGATCGTCGGCGGGCTGCTCTTCGGCGCGGCCTCGGCGCTGTGCGGCCACACGCTGCTCACGGCCCCGGCGGCGGTGGGCGGCGGGCGAATGGCGGAGGGGCTGTGCGTGATTGTCGGCGGAATGCTCGGCGCGCTGTGCCTGCCCGCCATGACGGGCACGTTCGACGCGGTTCGCGGGCTGATTCCCGCCGTGGAGGGCACCATCTTCCGCGCGACGCTGACGGGGCCGTACCTGCTCGGCGGCGGCTTCCCGGCGCTGGCGTGCCTGGGCGCGCTGCTGCTGGTCTGCGCGCTGTGCGTGCGTCCGCCGAGAACGTCTCCCGCCCGGCCTGATGATACGGTCGAATCGCCCGCCCCGGCGGAAACCTCCGCCGCGCCGCAGGATGTGCAGGAGGATACCTTCGTCGCCAGCCTTCCCGGCGAGGAACCGGTGGTCGTGGACACGCAGGAACCGGGCGGCGATGAGAAAACGTCCGACGACAAAAAAGCCGGGGCAGGCGAAGCCCACCCCGACGAATCCGAATCGGAGAACGTTTCTCCCGACGAACCGGAGCCGGTGATGACCGATCACCCCGACCTGGACGCGCAGCCCGAGCCGGAGGAGCCGGGCGACGCGATGCTTCGCCTGGCGCAGAAGAGCGGCCAGCAAACGCCGCTGACGGAGGAAGCCCTGCCCGCCGACGCGCATCTGGCGGAGCCGATCCGCGAGGATGACGAAGAGCCGGAGCGAAAGGGCTGATCACTTGCCGTCCGCATCGCCGACGCGCATCGCGCCCAGCCGCTTTTCAAACAGCGGGCTGTAATACCTTTCCGCCGGATGTTCGCCCACCAGCGCGGCCATCCGGCGCTTGTCCGCCTCCGGCGCGTCGCCGGTCAGACAGGGCGAGCAGCCATGTGCCCGCATCAGGGCGTAGGGCGTGTACAGGTTGACATACCCCTCCCGCCGGAGCAGCGCGCCCTGGGCCGCGCCCTTCAAATCGCTTGTGAAGCCATCGAAGCAGCCCAGGCGCAGGTACGTTTCCCGGCGCATCATGCACAGCGCGGCGGACGTCGCCGTCACCTCCCGCGCGGTGCGGTCGGTCATCTGGTAGGTGCGTCCCAGGCAGCACGCCCCGGCATGATAGCTCACAGCGCCGCCGGGCACGTCCACCGCGTAGCCCGCGTTCAGGTAACGCCGCAGCCGATCGACCACCGGGCCGCCGGTCATCCCGACATTTTCCCGCTGGGCGAACATCAGCATTTCCCGCAGCCAGCGCGGATTTTCCGGCAGCAGCCCCTGCGCGATAAACACCACATACGTCGACTGCGCCGTTTGCGCGGCCTCCGCCGCCGACGCGGCCCGCCGCGCCCCGGGCACGTTTTTGTTCCCGCCGCCGATAAGCAGCACTTCGCCGATCTTGTCCGCCGTGCGCCGTCTGAGCGCCTGGAGCCACCGGGCTGTCCCACGCTCCTCGGCCCAGACGATCAGCGCGATCCGCGCGTCCTCCGGCACGGCGTAGCAAAGGTGCGGGCGCAATTCATGCAGCTCCACCGCGCCGGGAATGCGCAGCCTGTCCAGCTGCGACTGCGCTGCCGCCGCCGCCGCCTCGGCACAGCGGGCCGCGCCCTGATGACTGAAAGACGAGCCGACCATTCGCCAATGATACAAAACGCGCGGAATGTGCGTGATTTTTTTTGCCTGCTCGGTGGCGCGCAGGGCTAGGTCGTGATCCTGACTGCCGTCGAAACGGCTCCGCAACCCGCCCACCCGGCGGAAGAGCGTCGCATCCATCGCCATCAAATGGCAGATGTAGTTGCCTGACCGCAGCGCCTCCGGGCTGAATTCCGGCTTCAAATGCGGGTCGAAGAAGCGCGCGCCGTCCTCGCTGCACTTGTCCTCGTCCGAATAGACGAAGTCCGCCCCGTTTTCCGCCGCCTGCAAAACGTGATACACCGCGTCGGGCGCGAGCAGGTCGTCGTGGTCGCACAGGGCGAACCAGTCGCCGTCTGCCATGTCCGCCGCCAGGTTGGTGTTTCCGGAGATGTTCAGGTTCTTTTGACCCATTTCGACGCGGAAGCGCCTGTCCCGCGCCGCCAGACGCGAAAGCGCGTCGCGCGTCTCCGGCGCGGTGGAGCAGCCGTCGTAAAAGCACGCCTCCCACGCCTCGCAGGTCTGGGCCAGGAGCGAGTCCGCCAGCGCCTCGAGCAGCTCGGGCCGAGTATTATAGGTAGGAATCAGGAACGACAGCCGATGGGTAAAGCGCGCCTCTCGCTGCGCCTTTCGCGCCGCCTCGTCCGGCATTTGACGCTTGAGCCACGCCTGATAGCGCGTATCCGCCTCCGCCCGGCGGACTTTCTCCGCCTTTAGCACGCCGTGGCAGACGAAATGCGCCACCCAAAAGCGATGCGCCAGCCCCGGCAGCCCGCGCAGCCCTTCCTCCCGCATCACCCGGCGCAGCGCCTCGGTGTACCGCTTGACTTGTATCACACGCTCCCGCTCCCTTCGCCCGAATCCTCATCATTATAGCACAGGCGCGCACACGGACGCAAGGCGCTGGCTTGTGATGACCGCACGCCGCTGCGAGAACCAGCGCACGCCGCCGAGCGCATCGCGGACGTCATCGTTCGCTGGCTGTCCGAGCGTGACGCGGCGCAGTGACAGATTTTTGTAACATTTTTATCGCAATTCCGCTTGATTTTTTTCACACCTTAGCGTACAATTGACACAGTATCCCCGGCAAATGCGCCGGTTTGGACAGGAAGGTGCGGGCATGAGCAAGCGGATTCTGCTGGTGGACGACGAGCCGCTGATCCTGAAGGGCTTGAAATATACGCTGGAACAGGACGACTATGAGACGGATGTGGCCATGGACGGCGAGGAGGCGCTGGAGAAGTTCTTTTCCCAGCCCTATGATATGATCCTCCTGGACGTCATGCTGCCCAAGCTGGACGGCATCAGCGTGTGCCAGCGCATCCGCGAGCACTCCAACGTGCCCATCATCATGCTGACGGCCAAGGGCGAGGACATGGACAAGATTCTCGGCCTTGAATACGGCGCGGACGATTATATGACCAAGCCCTTCAACATTCTGGAGGTGCGCGCGCGCATCCGGACGATTCTGCGCCGGGCGGGCGGCGGCGCGCCCACGCCCCCTGCGGAGGAAAAGAAGTTTATCCGCGTGCGGGACATGGAGGTCAACCTGGTCAAGCGTACCGTCACCCTCGGGGGCAAGGACGTGAAGCTGACCGCCAAGGAGTTCGACCTGCTTCAGCTGTT
>CAZRLM010000124.1:0-8034 GCA_964600835.1 uncultured Oscillospiraceae bacterium | reverse complement strand
CTGCAGGCCGCCGGCCTGGACGTGAGCATGATCAAGGACGTGACGCCCATCCCCCACAATGGCTGCCGTCCGCCCAAGCGCCGTCGCGTTTAAGTTGAAGGAGGACGACTACAATGGCAGTGAACAAGCAGCCCATCGCCAAGAAGTGCCGGAGCTTCGATATTTCCCCGGCCGTCATGGGCTATGGCAATAAGAAGTCTACCCGTAACCCCGGCGGTACCCGCCGCCGCAAGGTTTCCGAATATGGCGCTCAGCTGAAGGAAAAGCAGAAGGTCAAGTTCGTCTATGGCGTGCTTGAAAAGCAGTTCCACAAGTATTATCTGCGCGCCGCCAACATGAAGGGCGTCACCGGCGACAATATGCTGCGGCTCCTGGAGCAGCGGCTGGATAACGTGGTGTACCGCCTGGGTCTGGCCAAGACCCGCCGCATGGCCCGTCAAATCGTTGTGCACGGCCATATCCGCGTCAACGGCCAGAAGGTGGATATCCCCTCCTACTCCGTGAAGGTGGGCGATGTGATCACCCTGCGTCAGCGCTCCACCGAGATGGAGATGTTCAAGAGCCTGCGCGAGGGCACTGGCACCGTCACCCCCAAGTGGCTGACCTTCGACGCCCCCAACCTGACCGGCACCGTCAATGCGCTGCCCGCCCGTGAGGATATTGACCTGCAGCTGCAGGAGAACATGATCGTCGAGTTCTACTCCCGTTAAGGAAGGGCGCGGCGGAATCCTTGCCGGCGTCATCGTGCGCCGCGTAGGGGTTCCGCAGGCGGCACCCTTCACCCAGGACTCAATCGAGGAGGGAAAACGAAATGATCGTCGAAATCGAAAAGGCACGCATCGAGTGTGTGGATGTTGCCCAGAATGGGTGCTACGGCAAGTTTGTTGTCGAGCCTCTGGAGCGCGGCTTTGGCCACACCCTGGGCAACTCGCTGCGCCGGGTGCTGCTGTCCTCCCTTCCTGGGGTGGCGGTCTCGTCTGTGCATATCGAGGGTGTGCAGCATGAGTTCTCGACAATTCCCGGCGTAAAGGAGGATGTGACCGAGATCATCCTCAACCTCAAGTGTCTGGCTCTCAAAATGTACACGGACAACCCCAAAACCGTCATGATCGACGTGAAGGGCCCGTGCGAGCTGACGGCCGGCGACATCAAGGTGGATGACGAGGTCGAGATCGTCAATCCTGGGCTGCATATCGCTACCCTGAACGAGGACGCGCACCTGCAAATGCAGCTGACGCTCGAGAAGGGCCGCGGTTATGTGAGCGCGGACAAGAACAAGAATCCTTCGATGCCCATCGGCGTGATTCCGATGGACAGCATCTTCACCCCCATCAAGAAGGTGAACTACACCGTCGAGGACACCCGCGTCGGACAGATCACCGACTATGACCGGCTGACGCTGGAAATCTGGACCAACGGCACGCTGAAGCCCGAGGAGGCCATCAGCGGCGCAGCAAAGATTCTCAGCGAGCACCTGTCCCTGTTCGTGAGCCTGACGGATCAGGTGATGCCGGTGAGTATGGTGCAGCCTGAGGATGACAAGAAGGAAAAGGTTCTCGAGATGACCATCGAGGAGCTTGACCTTTCCGTGCGCGCGTACAACTGCCTGAAGCGTGCGGGCATCAACAGCGTGGCTGAGCTGGTGCAGCGCAATCAGGAGGACATGATGAAGGTTCGCAACCTGGGCCGGAAGAGCCTGGAGGAAGTCGAGCAGAAGCTGGAAGCGCTTGGGCTTGGCCTGCGACCCAACGAAGACTAATACGGGGCGGATCCGCCGCGGCATGGGAGATTCGCTCCCCTGCCCAACGCCCTTGAAGGAGGAAATATCCCATGGCACATCAACGCAAGCTGGGTCGCACCGCGGATCAGCGCAAGGCGCTGCTGCGCAACCAGGTCACCAACCTGATCTGGTACGGCCGGATTGAGACGACGGAAGCGAAGGCGAAGGAAGTTCGCCGCATCGCCGACCGGATGATCACCCTGGCGATCAAGGAATGCGACAATACGGTGACCACCACCAAGGAAACCCACAATGACAAGGGTCAGCTCGTCACCCTCGACGTGGTGAACGACGCGCCCTCCAAGCTGCACGCCCGTCGGCTGATGATGGCGTATCTCTACGATCTGCAGGAGCAGAAGAAGGCCGACGAGAACAAGAAGGAATACCGGGAGCGCACCAAGGACAACAAGCATCCTGTGGTGGAGAAGCTCTTCCGCGAAATCGGCCCGAAGTACAAGGCCCGCAACGCGGAAAAGAACATTTCCGGTGGCTATACCCGCATCTGCAAGCTCGGCCCGCGCCGTGGCGACGCCGCCGAAATGGTGATCCTCGAGCTGGTCTGATGCTCTTGACATTTTCCTGCACATCAAAGCAAACAGCGTCCCCCGCACAGGGACGCTGTTTTTTACACTTTTTGCGTTTTGCCCCTTGACTTTGACACGGTGTCAGCCTTTATACTGACTTCAGAAAGGAGGAAGCCCATGGAGCACCTGACCATCACCCAGGTCGCGGCGCGCTATGACGTCACGCCGCGAATGCTGCGCCACTACGAGAAGCTCGGCCTGCTCACGCCCTGCCGTCAGGCGGATTACGCGTATCGCACCTATGACGAGGAGGCGCTTCGCCGCCTGCAACAAATCATCCTGCTGCGAAAGCTGCGCCTGCCCTTGCAGGACATCGCCGTGATCCTCGCCGATACGGCGTGCGTCCGAAGCATCGAAATCGTACAGCAACACATCCTGACCATGAGCGACGAGATCACTTCCCTGGCGAAGGTACGGGACGTGCTGACGCTGCTGCTGTCCCGCCTTCAGGCCTGCACCCAGCGCAAGCTCAGCCTGGATGCGCTGGCGGATGAAACGCTGTGTCAGGTGATTCAGCGGCTGACGCTTTCAAAAGGAAAGTTAAAGGAGCGGATGAACATGGAAGAACTGGATAAAGCCAACGAAACCCTGAACCACGCGCTGCCTGTGCGCATTGTGCACCTGCCGCCCAGCACAGTGGCCTCCTGCCAATTCATTGGGCCGGATCCGGAGACGAAGGTGGAAGCCGTCCTGAGCCGCTTCGTGCGGGAAAGCCGTCTTTACGAAAAGAAGCCGGACGCGCGCATGATGGGCTTCAATCACCCGGAACCGGGCGTGCTGCCGGACGGCGTACACGGCTATGAGGTCTGGATAACCATTCCGGAGGACATGACGCTGCCCGAAGATCTGGAAAAAAAGCGCTTTGCAGGCGGCCTGTACGCGGCGCTGACCATCCGCTTCCCCGAGTTTCACCGCTGGCAGGATCTGATCCAATGGGGTCAGGACGAGCGCAACGCCTTCGAGGTGGACTGGCGCGGCGACGAGACGAACATGGGCGGCTGTCTGGAGGATCATCTGAACTGGGTGTATGCCGCGCATTTGGGCTTCCCGGAGGACAGCCCCTTTGGCGACGGTCAGATTGACCTGCTGCTGCCGATCAAAAAGCGCGTCTGACAGCAAAAAAGCGGCCGAAGCCGCTTCAGACTGTTGAAAAACGCCGCAACCGCAGCAAGCCCGGCCGAGGAGCCGGACTTGCTGCTTCCTGCGTCAGCTGCACTTGCACACGGCGGTCATTTACATCTGTGTAAACTCCCTTGTGTGCAAGTTTGCTTCCTTGTCTTGCAGCCTTTTTGAACAGTCTGCATCCCGTCGACTTTATCGACGTGATGAAAGCGGCCGAAGCCGCTTTCATCACGCAGAAGAAATCATTGTCGGCACACCGGCCGGACGTACTTCCAGAAGCGCGTGCAGTCGTGATAGAAGTAGAATACCCGGCCCGGCGTCATATCGAGGCGGTAGCCGGAGGCTTCGTAGTCGAAGCGCTTCATCGCTTCCTCAATGCGTTGCTCCACCAGCGCATTTTCCGTCTCAAAGTCGAACGGCCCGTGCTCAAAGACGATGTAGTCGCCCGCGGCCACGTCCATCAGCTGCATCTGCTCCGGCACGCTGCCGCTGTAATCCGCCGGCAGGCGCACGCCGTAAGCCTCCGCCAGCGGGATGCCCCAGCTGCACAGCCGACCGGTCGGCTCGTTGATGTAAGCCATCAGCTGCCCGTTGCCGCTGTCCGCTTCGCTGCCGCCCTTGTCGTCCAGCTTGTCGGGAAAATCAGCCAGCAGCTTGCAAATCGTTTCACAGTCCTGCCCGGGAATTTGGCTCTGCTTCTGCCAGAAGTCCCAATAGCCGATGCTCTCGTAGTTCCGGATGTGCAGAAAGCGGTGCGCAGGCAGATGCACAAAGTAGGTCTTGACCTTGTCCTCCGTCGTTTTCATGTCCGTACCTCCCATTCCGATCAGATAGCAGTCCAGCGGCTTCAAAATGGTTCGCAGGGCCACCGGCGCGCCCGTCGCCCGGGCGTCGCTGGGCGTGATCCCGTACGCATCCTTGAACGCGCGGGTGAACGCCTCGTGCGAGGAGTATCCGTAGTCCAGCGCGATTTCCAGCAGACCCCGGCGCGTATCCCGAATTTCCATCAGCGCGAAGGCCAGCCGCCGAAAGCGGACGTAGTCCCGCAGCGTCATCCCGGAGATCTCGCGAAATTTCCGGGACGCGTAGTATTCGGAGTACCCCATACCTGCGGCCAGGCTGCGCAGCAGCAGCGCGTCATCGTCATGCCGCCTGATGCTCGCGTCGATCGCCGTCACCATCCGCAGCACCGTCTGCTCCCATTCGCCCGCCATTCGCGTCGCCCCTTTCGACTGCTTCGGTCTGATTGTAACACACTGCGCCGCCGTTTTGCTTGATTCCGCTTGCGCAGGTTATGAACTGGCTGGCCTTTGCGGCATGGAGAGCATAACGCCTTATCCTCCAAACGCCAGCATATTTCCAAGCGAAATGTTAAAACCTATCGCCTGATACATTTGCACATCGCAGTCTGCGCACCCGACTGTCAGCGAGCTGACGCCGCTTTGCTCATATGCATAGGAAACAAGCTTTCGTGCAATCCCCTGATGGCGATAATCCGGCTGAATATAAAAATCTTCAAACACTCCGGATTTGCCATAATTGAACGTTGAATATGTCGCGGATATTGAACAGCACGCGACGAGTGCGTGATCGCATAGACATCCATAAAATTGAATCTGTTCGTCCTGAATTGCTTTTTTCAGACTTTCAAGCTCTGCATGGGTAGGCGGGCATTCGCCAATTTCTGCTTTGTATGCAATTTATATTTTGATTAGCTTTTCAAATTGTTCCATACTAATTCTCAGAAAATCCAACCGTGCGTCCTCCGTTACCTTTGACTTTTACTGTGTCCATTCTATCACAGGGAAAAGAAAACAGCAAGCGTTGCAACCAGCGTCGCTTGCTGCCATCTGGCCGGATTGCTTCTTCCTGCCGGAGCTTCTTTAGTACGTTTCGTCGATTCGCAGCGTGCCGTAACCGTAGGGCGCTTTCTCGCCCGTCTCCGCGTCGCGCGGCGCGTGGATGTTGAACACGAAGCCTTCCGGCCCGTAGCGCCTGTCCAGCCCGTTCATGTACCCTTCCGCCGCGGCCGCGTGCAGCACCCGGCCCATCGCCATCAGGCTCGTCTCGCTTTCGCAGGGCACCAGGCTTTCCAGCGCGCATTCCAGCGTCAGGAATGCCTCGGCGATGCGCGGTGCGGCGACCCTTGCCGCCTGCTCCGCGTGCAACCCGGCCAACGCCAGCTCGTCCACGTCCGGCGCGTTCCTGGTAATGGTTTGATATAGCGCTGCCATGTGCCGACGGCTGAGGAAATTGACGCAGAACTCCGGCTCCCGCCGAAGGTTTTCCACCGTATGGTAGCGTTCGCTCAACCCGGGCAGCAGGCACATATACGCCCCCGCCGGGCCGGAAAACGCGTTCCAGGCGTGCAGGCAGACATTGGGCAGTCCGTTTGCCTTGCGGGTCGTGATCGCGCAGATGATCTGCGGAATGCCCGCCGCAAACTCAAAGTGAGAAAATCCCTCAAATTCCCCCGGCCAGGACGGTTCCCAGGTTTCCGGTTTCACGGAGCCGATTTCGTATTGCTTCATGGCGCTCCCTCCTTGTCCATAGGATACGCCATGCGTCACGGTTCGTCTTGTAAAAACGCGACATCCTCCCGCGCCTGCCGGACGGCCTCTTCCAGCGGAAGCCCGTGCATCCGGCGGAAATCATTCAGCAGATGCGCCTGATCGGCATAGCCCAGCGCCGCCACGGCGTCCTGCGCGTCAAAGCACAGCGAATGCAGCCGCCAGCGCCACAGCGCCTGATACCGCACCACCTCCGCCAACGCCTTGGGAGACACGTCCAGCGTCTGTCGGAACTGCCTTTCCAGCGTCCGGGTGCTGACGGCAGCCTCGTCGGCCATCTCGCGCACCGAGGCGCGACCGCGGGTCGTCAGGAGCCTGTCCATCGCATTCAGCAGCGCAGCGGGCGCGGTCAGCTCCGGCAGCCGCGCGGTGAGGGACGCGTCCACCAGCGCGACGCGCCCCGCAAAATCCGTTTCACCATAGCCCGCGCGCGTCAAGGAAGCCGCCCACGCATCCAGCGCCTCCTGTTGGTCGCCGCGTGCATAGGCCAGCGCCCAGAAGTAGAACCGCACGCCCAGCATATCCCGCATCCCGCCGGACACCCGGTACGGGCGCTTGTCCAGCGGACAGAGCCGGGCGCGCACGCGGCCATTCTCCACGGTCAGGATCACATCGACACAGCCGTCCGGCACCACCAGCCGCGGCTTGACCGCCCGCGGCCCCCAGTAGCAGCGCACCAGGGGCCGGAGCGGCACGCCGGGCGCAAGCTCGCGGCAATCCTCCCGGTCATAGGGATGCGCAGTCAGCGGCCGAAATTTCCGATGAAAGTCAGGGACGCTCATCACGATCTCCTATCGCGGCAGGCGCGCGTTACAGCGCCTTCTTCAGCGGCGACAAATCAATCCCTTTGCACTTTTCCAGCACCGCGTACAGACCCGAAAGCATCTGCTTCACGCCGCCGGGCACGTCGCTCTCCGCGTTCAGCGGCAGCACCGGGTCATGCACGGACAGCCGCAGCAGGAACCAGCCGTTGTCCAGCCCGCCGTCCAGGTCGAAGGAGATGCGCACGCCCTCCCGGTTGTCCGGGGCGATGTGCCAGTTCTCCGCGGCGTTCGCGTAATCCAGCACCTGCTGGATGGCCACCTTGCCCGCCGCGCGGAAGTCCTCGTCGGTGATGTTGAGACGAATCTCCACGCTCTCCACAGGCTCCTGCAGGTCGGCAATCAGGCTGCCCAGCGTCTTGCCCTGCTGCTTGAGCTTCATCGCGCGGACGATGAGCACCGTCACCAGGTACATCCCGTCATCCAGGAAGTGGTTCTCCTTCAGCGCCGCGTGGCCGCTCGTCTCAATGGCCAGCGGGCACTCGACACCCTCGGCGTTCAGGCGAATCGCCTCGTCGATCACGTTACGATAGCCGCGCTTGAACCGGTAGTGCTCGCCGCCCCAGTCGCCGATGAACTTCTTCAGACCAGAGGAGGTCACCGAGTCCGTCACGATGGTCTGACCGGGCCGCTCGTCCAGCAGAATCGCAGAAATCAGCGCGATCAGCCGGTTGCGGTTGATCTCCCGACCGTCCGCGTCCACCACGGCGGCACGGTCGCAGTCCGCGTCAAAAATCACGCCCATGTCCGCGCCCACGCGCTTCACCGCGCCGCTGACGCTGGCCATGGCCTCCGCGTTCTCCGGGTTCGGAATATGGTTGGGGAAGTAACCGTCCGGCTCCAGGAACTGGCTGCCCTCGATCCACGCGCCCAGGCTCTCCAACAGCTGCGCGTAGAAGCCGCCCGCGCCGTTGCCCGCGTCCACCACAACGTGGAGTCCGAGCAGAGGCTTGGGCATATCGGTGTCCAGCCCGCGGCGGATACGATCCGCCAGCTGGTTCATGTACGTCGGCAGGAACGCCTTTTCGACGATGGTACCCGCCATGGGTGCATCCTCCGGCGCAAGCGTCGACGCGGCCTCCAGCAGTCCCGCCACCTCGGCGTGCTCCAAACCGCCCTCCTTGACGAAGAACTTCAGGCCGTTCTTGTCGTAGGGG
>CAZRLM010000123.1:3760-8152 GCA_964600835.1 uncultured Oscillospiraceae bacterium | reverse complement strand
GTCAAGGAGCTTGTATATTCTATCAAGCTTCTCCCCTTTTGTCAACCCCCTTTTTAATCTTTTTCCGTCTTTTTTTCAATCTTTTTTGCTTTGCGAATATAACCGTTTTACAGTTGTAAAAATGTTCGTCAATATCCGCGTAAGCACTTTCAATTCATAAATAATCATTCGGCTTCAGCCCTCGCGCTCCGGCGCGTCCCGGCGGAGCAGCAACGTGATCAGCGCGGCGCGGCGCTTCTCGATGTCCACCAAACGCACCGCCTCCGCGGCGGCGTGCAGCACCGTTTCCCCGCGGGTCAGCTCAGGCGCGTACACGCTGCACCCGTTTGCCGCGACGGTAAACACTCCGCAGCCACTTTGGTCGATCGTCACCGCCTCCTGTCCGCCCAGGACGCAGCGGAACCGCCGCCCGGCGAAGCGCTGCCCGACGTACATCTCCTTGCGTCCCGCCTCGCCGCAGGTGCACAGGAAGGCCAGGCCGCTGCCCGGCGCTTCCTCCACCCCCTCGCGGGTAAAGCCGATCACGCTCGGATGGTCGAAATAGTCGCGCTCCTCGCCGTGGGCATTCAGCCGCCGGAGCCGCATGAGCAGCGGCAGCGCGCCCACCGGGCCGATTTGGCGCGTCGGGAGCCCGTACAGGTCGCCCCAGAACACGCAGGGATATCCGAAGGCGCGCAGCAACAGCAGCCCGTAGGCGGCAGGCTTGAACCACGCCGCGACCCAGCTTTCCAGCGCCTGACCCGGCTGCGTGTCGTGGTTGTCCACGAAGGTGACGGCCAGATGCGGCCGGCAGCCCACCAACGTGCCCTCGAACAGGCGGCGCATATCGTACCGTCCGCCGCTCCCGGCGGCCTCGCGCAGGTGGAAGTGCAACGGCACGTCGAACAGGCTCATCGCGTTCTCGACGCTGTCCAGGTAGCGCAGCAGCGCGTCAATCTCCGGCCGCCAGTACTCCCCGACCGCAAACAGCTCGCGGCCCGCGTGTGCCCGCAGGGCAGCCAGCCAGTCCCGATAGAAGGACGCGCTGATGTGCTTCACCGCGTCCAGGCGAAAGCCGCCGCAGCCGGTCAGATCGGCGTACCAGTTGCCCCAGCGGATCAGCTCCTCCCGCACCTCCGGGCGGCACACGTCGACGTCGTCGCCCATCAAATAGTCATAATTGCCCTTTTCGTCGTCCACATCCCGCGCCCAGGATTTCCCACAAAACCTGTACAGGCCGGACTGATGCGTCGCCTCGTCCCAGTCCACGCCGGTGAAGCAGCGCGCGTCCCAGCGGAAGTCGCTGTATTTGTCGCCGCGCCCGGGGAAGGTGAACCGGGTGAACGTTTTTGCCGACTGCTCCTGGCCGCCCTGGCCGCGATGCTCAGGATCCTCCCGGCAGACGGTGACGTCCTCCAGCTCGTCCGCGCCCAGGCGATGGTTCAGCACCACGTCCGGCAGCGCCTGAACGCGGGCGTAGCGCAGCGTCCGCATCAATCGCAGATAGTCCGCCCGATCGCCATACTTGGTGCGGACGGTTCCCTTCTGATTGAATTCGCCCAGGTCGTAGAGGTCGTATACGCCGTATCCCACGTCGGACGCGCCGCCGCTGCCTTTGCAGGCGGGAGGCAGCCACATCGCCGTCACCCCCGCCCTGCTGAGCCGGAACGCCTGCCGCGCCAGGCGGCGCCAATGACCGCCGTCCGCCGGAAGCTCCCATTCAAACGCCTGGAGCATGATGCCGTTCGTTTTGCCTCGCCTCCCGCCGCCGTTTTCCCGCTTCTATTATACAGGCGCTTTTCCCGCCTGACAACACGTCCGTTTCTCAGTATCGGAAGTTTCCGGAAAATTATCCATTGCGGCGATTGTCAAACGGCCGAGGGACTGATACAATAGGGGCAATCAATGGAAACGGGGTGGCGTGATGCAGCGCAACGACCTGATGACCCTCACTGCCGACGCGCTGGGCGCGGACATGGAGGGCGTATGCCGCGCGGAGGGCATGGCGGTGTTTGTTCCGGGGCTTTTGCCGGGTGAAACCGCGCCGGTAAAGATTGTGAAGGTGGAGAAGCGCTATGCCTTCGGACGGCTGGCGGGCGCGATTGCGTCCCCCTCGCCCGAGCGGCGCGCGCCGGACTGCCCCGCCTATCCCCGCTGCGGGGGCTGCACCTGCCGCCACATGACCTACGCGGCCACGCTGGAGGCCAAGCGCCGCCAAGTCGCGGACTGCTTCCAGCGCATCGGCCGCTTGACGGTGGACGTGCCGCCGGTGATCGGCATGGAGGAGCCGTCCGCCTACCGCAACAAGACCGCGCTGCCCGTCGGCGGCACGGTCGACGCGCCCTGCGTGGGCTTTTTCGCGCCGCGCAGCCACGCGCTGGTGCCGGTGAGCGCGTGCCTGAACGCCGCACCCCCGGCGGACGCAATCGCCGCGGCGCTGCTCAGCTGGATGCGCCGCCGCCGCGTGCCGCCCTACCGGGAGGAGACGCACACGGGGCTTGTCCGCCACCTGGTGACGCGGGTCAGCCGCGCGGGCGAGGCGATGGCGACGGTCGTCGTCAACGCCGCGCGTCTGCCGGACGAGGCGGGTTTGGCCGACGCGCTGACCGCCGCCGGCGCGACCTCCGTCATCCTGAACGAAAACACCGCGCGCACCAACGTGATCCTTGGCCCGCGCTTCCGCACCCTGCGCGGGTCGGATACGCTGACCGACACGCTCTGCGGCCTGACCTTCGACCTGTCGCCCGCCGCCTTTTTTCAGGTGAATCCCCATCAAACCGAGCGCTTGTATGGAGTCGCCCGCGACTTTGCGGCGTTGTCCCCGTCGGACGTGCTGTGCGACGTGTACTGCGGCGCGGGAACGATCACGCTCTCCCTGGCGCGGGACTGCAAGCAGGCGATCGGCATCGAGGTGGTGCCGCAAGCAGTCGAAAACGCCCGGCGCAACGCCGAACGCAACGGCGTCGAGAACGCCGTGTTCCACACGGGCGCGGCGGAGGATGTGCTGCCGACGCTCGTTGCCTCCGGGCTGCGCCCGGACGTGGTCGTGGTTGACCCGCCCCGCAAGGGCCTCGACCCCGCCGTCATCGCCGCCATTGCCGCCGCGCAGCCCCGGCGCGTGGTGTACGTCTCCTGCAACGTCGCCACCCAGGCGCGGGACGCGGCGCTGCTCGTCCAGGCCGGGTACGCCCTCGACTGCGTGCAGCCGGTGGATATGTTCTGCTGGACGAGCGGCGTGGAGAATGTCGCCTGCTTTTCCCGATAACCGGCGCTGACAGAAGGGGGCAACCGCCTTGCGCACCCATCCGAAAAAACGAATCCTGAAAATCCTCGCCCTCGTGGCGGCGGCGCTGATCGCGCTGGTAGCCGTCAACTTTCTCCCAACCTTCTCGCTGGAAGCCTCCGGAATGCGCGCGCTTGAGGGCGAGTGGATCACCGTGCATTATCAGCAGGAGCAGACCGCCGCCGAGGACGTGCTCGCCTACGCCGACCGGGAAACCGCCGAAATCGCGCAAAAGCTGGGCTTTACGCGGAAGGAGGACGTGCACGTCTACCTCTACGATTCCCAGCAGACGATGCAGATGAAGAAGTACGGCCTGATCGCGCCGCTGCTTCAGCTGGACTGGTACATCGGCGACAACATCGGCACGAGCGTGATCCTGACCTCCCCGGCCCATCCCGGCCCGCGCCACACCTACGACAGCGTGAAAGGCTCCGTCACCCATGAGATCGTCCATGCCTACATCAGCGCCCGCAATCCCCGCGTCCCGCTCTGGCTGACCGAGGGCATGGCGCTGTACCTGACCAACGGCGAGACGTTCAACCGGGAGAATTTGGCCCGGATGCGCATTCCGTCCTACGAGGACACCCGCACGAGGAACCCGATCCGGTTTTCCAGCTGCGGCGGGTATCTTTTCGCGCACACCTACATCGAGTACCTGAATCAGGCTTACGGCTGGGACGCCGTGCTGGCGCTGATCTATTCCGGCGACTACGAAGCAAGCCTTGGCGTCTCGCAGGAAGCCGTCTACGCGGCGTGGGTGGACTTTCTTGAGCATGGCGAGCCGTGAGCGACGCCTCTCTTTTTTGTGCAGGAATTGAGAGGACAAAAGCCCCCGTTTGACTTATACTACGCTTGGTTCCCAATAAAGGAGGTACGCGCATGGAATGGGTTGAACGGCTGAATCAAAGCATGAAGTACATCGAGGCGCATCTGGCGGACGAGATTGACTACGAGCGGCTCGGGCAAATTGCCTGCTGCTCCGCCTACCACTACCAGCGGATGTTTACCTACATGGCGGGCGTCACGCTGGCGGAATACATCCGGCGGCGCAGAATGTCCCTGGCGGCGGTGGATTTGCAATCCGGGAACGAACAGATTATCGACGTGGCAGCCAGGTACGGCTACCGCTC
>CAZRLM010000123.1:0-3750 GCA_964600835.1 uncultured Oscillospiraceae bacterium | reverse complement strand
CCGGGCGTTTCAGGCCTTCCATGGCGTCTCCCCGTCGTCGGTTCGGGAGGCGGGCGTATGCGTCAAGTCCTTTTCCCCCATCGTGTTCAGCATCGCCGTGAAGGGCGCGGCCGAAATGAACTACCGCATCGAAACAAAATCGGCGTTCCGCATCGTCGGCGTATCCGCGCCGATCGTTCAAAACATAGCGGACAACTTCATGGCCGTGCCCCGGCTGTGGCAGGAGGCCGCGTCAAACGGAACGATTTCGGCGCTGGCGGGCCTGATGGACACGCTGCCCCTGGGGCTTCTGGGCGTGAGCGCCTGCAACGACGCAGAGCAGTGGCGGTACTTCATCGCCGTCGCCAGCACCCGGGAAACCGCCGCGTTTGAAGCGTACACCGTGCCCGCGTCCACCTGGGCGATCTTCACCGGCGCGGGCGACAGCCAGTCCATTCAGGCACTGGAGCAGCGGATCGTCACAGAGTGGCTTCCGGCCTCCGGCTACGAGTACGCCAACGCGCCGGACATTGAGGTATATCTGAACCCGGATCCGATGAATGCGCAATACGAGGTATGGATTCCCGTGCTGAAGAAAAAAAGCTGACACGGTTCACGCCATCAAAAAAGCGGCCCCAATCGCCGCTTTTTCGTTTGTTATACGACCTTGACGGTCATCCCGGGGTTCAGGCGGATGCGCACAGCCTCGCCGCCGTGGACAAACGTCTCAAAGTTGGTCTGATCGCCGTTGCGGAGGAAGTCGATCACCCACTCGCCGTTTTCATCGAAGTGACCCTCCTCGACGGACAGGTGGTTCAGCTGCGTGGACTGGCGGGAGGCCAGCGACACAAAAGGATCGGGGTCGGCGGGGTCGGGGCGGCGGATGAAGTCAAAGCCCACGCCCGCGCCCGCGACGAAATACTCGTACTCGGACACCTCGATGAGCAGCGCTCTTCCGCGCTCATTCGCGTGGAAGCGATACGCGGGGTCGCCGATGTTGAACCGGGACGCACCGACCCGCCCATTGCTGCCGCGGAAGAAGCGCGCCACGACGTGGAACCTGTCCAGCTTCAAATACTCGCTGGTGGAGAACTCGTCCTGCACGAAGGCGTGCACCCGACCCGTGCCGCGATACCGGATGAGCAGCGGCGACAGGTTCCTGATCGCGCGCATGGTAAAGGCCATCGTGCGCGCGTCGTCGGTCAGCTCGCCGTCCGCCGTCAGGGCGCGCTCCGCGCCGAAGCCGCACAGGCCGATGCAGCCGTAATCCGCGAAAGCGAGCATGGCGTTCATGGCGTTGGCTTCGCCGCCGATGGGCGATTCCGGGATGAACAGCGCGTTGTCCGGCCGGGCATAGCGCCGCGCGATGCGGGTGTAGTCCCGCTTGGCCGGGTTATAGATGTCCGGGCAGAGCAGATCCAGCGCGGGCGCGCCCGCCTTCCAGACGTCCAGCACGCGGCCCACCGCCGCGCCGGCGTTGTAGCTGAAGCCGCTCTCCTCCACGCCCTGCTCGCCCACCATCACGTTGGTGAACATCGCCAAGTCGTAGATTTCCTTGCCCGCGCGGGCGATTTCGCCGATATACCGCGCGTGATGCCAGGCGCAGAACGCCTCGTGAGCGTGCCGCCCGAACCGCCCCTGCCAGGTGTCGGAGCCGTCGCACGCGCCGCAGTCGGCCAGCGTCACGCCGTCCAGCTCCCGGGGCACGGGCTTTGCGTAGTCCTCGCAGGCGATGCGGGAGTAGTCCCGGTCGGTGTTTGCCAGGCCCATTTCGTTCTCAATCTGTATCGCCAGCACTGTGCCGACGTCGCCGTCATACGCCTTGAGGAATTTCATCACCTCGCAGAACGCTTTCCTGTCCCGCTCCAGCGTCGCCTTGCAATGGGGCGACAGGGACGCGTGCTGCGCGCCGTTTCGCCCGACGACAATCTGATAGGTCTGCGGGTCGAGCTTGACGTACTCCGGCGCGTAATTCGGATGACCGTTCTTGGAGGTCGCGAACCAGAGGATAACCAGGTACAGCCCCGCCTCGCGGGCCTTGTCGATCAGCCCCTTGACCAGCTCCATCCGGTACTCGTCCCGGCGCGGCTCGATCACGTTCCAGTAGATAGGCGCCTCCAGCACGTTGCCGCCGTAGCGCTTGACCGCCTGGATGGCCCTGTCCACCAACGGCGTACCGGTGGAGGAGTTCATCGTTTGCAGACCCAGCAGCAGAATCGGCTTGCCGTTTTTATCGGTAAAGAATTGGTTCATGCCCATCACCTCATTCAGGCGGTTTCCCGCGCCGCCCGTATTCCTTGCCTATTCTAAACCGCGCGGGCGGCGGCTGTAAATGTCTTTTCTGGGCGGAAAGGCTTGATTTCCGTCGGGCGACGTGGTATAATTTCCGCAGAAGAGAAAACGTTTACCTTCTCATGAGAAAGGGATGAGTTTTGATGAGCACAGCCTTGATCTCCATGGCGCAGGAGCGGATTCGGCAGGTACGGATGAAGGACGTGGAGCTATTCGTGCTGCGGGACGGGAAGCCCGTTCCGGACGCGAAGGTGAGCTTCCGGATGAAGAAGCACCAGTTTCTTTTCGGCGCGGTCTGCTATTCCCACGGCCTGCTGGGCACGCCGGAGCGGGAGGAACGGTTCACGCGCTATTTCCGCGCGCTGTTCAATTATACCATGGCGCCCTTTCACTGGGCGAACTATGAGCCTCGCCGCGGCGAATACAACGAGCCGTACACCGGCAACCTGGTCGACTGGGCGGACGAGCTGGGCCTCAAGAAGAAGCTGCACGCGCTGATCTGGCACGAGGTCTGCCCGGACTGGCTGCGGGACGGCGAGGTGGAGGCTGAGTACACGCGGCGCATCTCTCACCTGATGCAGACCTACGGCGACCGCTTTGACTTTTTCGACCTGGCGAACGAAACGACGGTGAACAACCGCTTCAACAATCCCGTCTCCCGGTGGATTCAGCAGGTCGGCCCGATGAAGATGATGAAGTTCGGCACGGAGCTGGTGCGCTCCTACAAGCCGGACGCGCAGCTGATCTACGGCGACTGGAACGTCCACGGCGAGGAATACTTCAACTTCCTGCGGCTGATGCGCGAGAACGATATTGATATTGACCTGATCGGCCTGCAAAGCCATATGCACCGGGACAAGTGGACGGCGGAGGAAACGCTGCGCGTGATGGATCGCGCGGCGGCGTTCGGCTGGCCGATTCACTTCCCGGAGTGCTCGGTGATGAGCGGCAAGCCGGTGGGCTACATGGAATATTCCGCCAATGCAAAGAACCGCTACACCGAGAGCGAGGAGGATCTGTACTGGCAGGCGGACTTCACCCGGGAGTTCTACACGCTGGTTTTCAGCCACCCCGCCGTGGAGGCGCTGAGCTGGTTTGACTTTACCGACCACCGCTGGCTCGGCGCGCCCGCCGGGCTGGTCAATGACGACATTGAGCCAAAGCCCGTCTATCACGCCCTGGATCAGCTGATCAACCACGAATGGCACAGCGACGCCGACGTGCAGACGAACGAGTACGGCGTGGCGAAGTCCCGCCTTTTCTGCGGCAGCTACGACGTCACCGTCACCACCGGCGACACGACTCAAACCTTCTCCCGTGACGTTCTCCGCGAACGCTTCTACGCCGGCGGCGGCGCTCCCCGCCGTCTCGTCGTCACCCTGTGACCAGGGGCTTCGCCCCTGGACCCCACCAGAGGGGGCGAAGGTAGGTTATCATTCCAAGTGCAACAGAGAAATAAAGGAAAGGAGACAAAAAAGA
>CAZRLM010000122.1:0-8314 GCA_964600835.1 uncultured Oscillospiraceae bacterium | reverse complement strand
GGCAATCTCCTTTCTGCAGATGATCTCAGTCACGAGCTTAACAGTTGAGCTTACTTAGATTATATCACTTTTTCCATGCGCTGGCAAGCGTTGCGTCACGATGACAAAAAAGCAATCAAATTGTGCGCATACTACAAAATAGTCTTGCAAAATTTGACGAATAAAATAAATCATTATTTTGTTGACATCAGACCAAACGCGTGTTACAATAAGCATAGCTTAAACGAATAAGCAAAAGATGCGAGGTGCATAGGATGAATGGGGTCAGCGTGAACCATCGTGCGATCCAACGGAGAACGAATCGAAAGCTGATGCGGCGGCAATGGCAGCTTCAGCTGAACGTGTGGCTGGGCATTCTGTTCTTATGCGTGTTTTCTTTTGCGCCGCTGTTTGGCATCACGCTGGCGTTTAAGGATTATTCCATCCGCACCGGGGTGGCCGGCATCTTTACAAGCCAATGGAATCATTTCGCGCATTTCAAGGAGTTCTTCACCAATTACCGGTTTCCGGAGCTGCTGCGGAATACGATTATCCTCAGCGTGCTGAAGCTGATCGCCACCTTTGCCGCGTCCATTTTCCTGGCGGTGCTCATCTCGGAGGTGCGCGGCACGCGGCTCAAGCGCCTGTATCAGACGGTTTCGTACCTGCCGCATTTTATCTCCTGGGCGCTGGTGTACACCATTGCGTACAATATGTTCAGCGAGAACATGGGCGTGGTGAACGAGCTGCTGAAGGCCACCGGGCTGACGAAGAACTCCGTTCCCTTTATGACCGACCCTGATTACTTCTATGGCTTTGCCGTATTTCTCTCGGTGTGGAAGACGACCGGCTGGTCGGCGATTATTTTCCTGGCGGCCATTTCGGGCATTGATCCGGGCCTCTACGAAGCCGCCGCGGTGGATGGCGCCAGCAGGCTGCGCAGAATCTGGCACATTACGCTGCCGAGCATCCTGCCCTCGGTGGTCACGGTGCTGATTATCAACATCGGTTCCCTGCTTGGCGGCGGCATGGGCGGCTCAAACTTTGAGCTGAGCTATCTGTTTGGCAATGCGAAAAACTCCAGCGCCGCGGACATCATCCAGACCTATTCCTTCACGATGGGTTTGAGCCAGGGCCGGTTCGCTTTCGCAACCGCCGTCGACCTGTGCCAGTCGATCATCTCCATCATCCTGGTGATTACGAGCAACAAGATTGCGAAAAAAGTCTCGGGCATTGGCCTGATGTAAGAAGGGAAGGAAAGCGATATGAGCACCATCGTTCGCAAGCATCGTTCCCGTCGCGAAAAGGGCGACGCGTGGGTCAGCGCGGCGGTTCATGTGATTCTGATCGTATTTTGCCTGATGTGCGTGTATCCGTTCTGGTATGTCATTATCGCCTCGTTCAACGACGGCTATGACATGATGCGCGGCGGCGTATACTTTTGGCCCCGGAGCTTTACCTTCGCGAACTATACGTCCTTCTTTTCCCAGTCGAATTGGCTGAACGCGATCAGGGTGTCGGTATTGCGCACGCTGGTTGGCACGGTGCTGAGCACGCTGTTCACCTGCATGGTGTCCTATTCGCTCTCCCGGCGCAACCTGGTGCACGGCAAGGGCTATCGGTTCATGTTCATCTTCTGTATGTATGTTTCCGGCGGCCTGATTCCCTTTTACCTGGTGCTGCGCTTCCTGGGGCTGATCAACACCTTCTGGGTGTATGTCATTCCGACCATGCTGAATCTGTTCTTCGTCATGATCGGTATGAACTTCTTCCGCTCGATCCCGGACGCGCTGATCGAGTCCGCCTACCTGGACGGCGCGTCGGACAACCGAATCTTCGTGTCGATCGTGCTGCCGCTGTCGACCGCCTATATCGCGACCCTGGCGCTGTTTTCCGCGGTGAACCAGTGGAACTCCTGGCTGGACAGCGTGTACTACGTCAGCAACAAAAAGCTGCGGCCCATGGCCTACTGGATGATCTCCATGATCAACAGCACGCGCTCCACCACCAGCCAGGACGTCTCCGCCGCCGTCAACCTGACGGCGCTGACCTCTCAGGCGACGGCGGTGGTGGCGACGGTGCTGCCGATCATGGTGGTGTACCCCTTCCTGCAAAAGTACTTTGTGCAGGGCATGATGATTGGATCTGTTAAGGAGTAAATCCTTATCAAGAATAAAAAAGGAGTTGGAACCGCATGAAGAAGCTCGTTTCCCTCTGCCTGGCGCTGTGCCTGACGCTATCCCTTGGCCTTTGGCCCACGGCGTTGGCCGACGAAGAGCCTGTGACCCTGACCATCTTCGTGGATGAGCCCTGGTGGATGTACAAGGACTGGTCCGGCACGATGCCGCAATGGATGACCGAACAAACCGGCGTGACCTTTGACGTGACCGTGTGCGCCGATACGAACGAGCTGGACATGATGGTTGCCTCCGGCACCTGCCCGGACGTTGTCGTGACCTCGAAGTTCAACCTGATGAGCAGCGATTATGTCTGCTACGACTGGGATACGCTGATTGAACAGTATGAGCCGGACTGGCAGGTTCATCCCGCGTACAAGTTTGTGAACCAGGGCGTGGACGGCAAGCAGTACACCATCATGGTGGGCTGGTCCGCCGACTACGAGTACGAGCAGTATCCCGGCATCAACCCCGAGGGCGAGTGCGCCACCGCGCGCACCGACATCCTGGAGGCGGTGCTTGCCAAGGTCGGTATTGAGAAGATCACCACGGTGGAAGAGCTGGAAGCCTGCTTTGCGGCCTGCAAGGAGCTGTATCCCGACGTGGTGCCCTACACCTTCAATCCGCAGTGGAACAACTGGGTGTACGCGCTCTATGGCGCGGCCAACAGCGGCTTTGTGGATCACGAGGGCAAGGCGCAGCTGTGGATCAATCAGCCGGAGCTGAAGAACGCGCTGATGACGCTGAACCGCTGGTATCGCGAAGGCTATATGCTGGAGGAAAACTACGGCTGGACTTCCGCGTCTACCCAGCAGGAATGGTCGCTGGCGGGCAAGACCTTTGTCAACGCGGCGCTGACGAATTATTCCGATAACTTCGACGCGGCCTGCAAGAATGCGGGCATCGACTACACCTGGACGCCCGTTAGCGACATCCGGACCGAGGATTCCGCGATCTGGACGACGTCTACCGGCTGGCGCGGCTACTTCATCTCCAAGAACTGCTCGGATCCCGAGGCGGCCATCAAGGCGGCGCGCTTCATGTACAGCAAGGACAACGGTTATGCGATGCTGTGGGGCGTTGAGGGCGAGGACTGGTACTGGAACGAGGATCACACCCGCGCAATCTTCAATTACAGCAGCGAGGATACCGAACTCAAGACGAAGCGGCAGCTGTACTGGGGCTGGCTGGGCCACGACGGCATCTCCAACAACATGGCCTACGCTTCCAATGAAAAGACCCGCATGGGTCTGGACTGGGTCGGCAGCATCACGGTGCGTAACCCGGTGCTGGGCCTGATCATGAACAGCATGGACGCGGAGTCCCGCGAGTATATCATCCTGCAGCAGCTGATTGAGCTGGAAGAGAACTATCTGGCGAAGATCGGTACTGCGCCGACCGCCGAGGAGGCTGAGGCGCTCTACAACGAAATGATCCAGCGCGCGGCTGACCTGGGCGCCGGACAGGTAGAGGACTGGGCGAACGCCAAGTATCCCGAGATGAAGGCGAAGTACGAGGAGGTTCGTTCCATCGGCGCGGAGGGCTGGCAGAGCAAGTGATCGCGCTGTCCATGGCATAACCAAGCGACATTTGGGGCTGTATGGCAGGCTGGCGTCGTCATACGGCCCCTTTCTTCAAAGGAGGACGAGGATGCTGTATTTACGCAAGGAGCCGTTGCCCGGCGCGCGGGTGATCGATCCGGAGCGCGTCCGGTTTGTGGAGGAAGGGCTGCATTACGAGATGGCGGTGGAATATGGACGCGTCGGCGACGTTCCGCTGCTGATGGATTATTTCTATCCCAAGAACTACGAAGGAAAAATGCCGGCAATTATCTGGGTGCACGGCGGCGGATGGAGCAGTCATGATCTGACGCGGGTCTATCGCCCGGAGCGGGAAATGGCCGAGCTGGCGAAGCAGGGCTTTTTCTGCGCAAGCATTGATTATCGACTGACCGATCAGGCGCCGTTCCCGGCGCAGATTCAGGATTGCAAGTGCGCCGTGCGCTATCTGCGCGCGCACGCGGAGGAGCTGCACATCGACGAAGCGCATATCGGCGCGTGGGGAGAAAGCGCCGGCGCGCATCTGGCGCTGCTGATGGCCATGACCGACGGCATATCGGCGTTTGAGGGCGACGGCGGCTGGCAGGATGCGTCCAGCAAGGTGCAGGCGGCTGTCAGCTGGTATGCGCCCTGCGAGCTGAATAAGCTGGACGCGTACTATCATCGCGAGCCGTCCATTGTCGAGCGGCTGCTCGATTGCCCGCATACGGACGCGTCCTTTGCCGACAAGGCGGCGGCCGCCAGCCCCACCCATTACGCCGCGACGAACGACACGCCGCTTCTGTTGATGCATGGCGATCGGGACAGTATTGTGCCGACGGAGCAGAGCGAGGAGCTTGCCAAGACCGCCTGGGCTGCCGGGAAGCAGCAGACCCGGATGATCGTCGTGCATGATCAGGGCCACGGCTTCTTTGAGGGTCAGGAGTATACGCAAGCCATCTACAATTTCTTCCATCAGCACCTGAAAAACAGCGACCGCGCCCGGGAGCTGCATCAGGGCGAGGGCGGACGCGTCGTCTGGGAAAAGCCGCTTGACTGGGAGGCGGCCGGCGTGACCTATCTGCCGGATCAGACCTATGCGACGCTGTCCGGGATCGACTTGAAGGTGGACTGGATGCTCCCCAAGGGCCATGCGGGAGAGCGGCTGCCGGTTGTGGTCTGGTTCCATGGCGGCGGCTGGCGCGCGGAGGATCTCAACCGGCGCTATCGTCCGGATCGGCTGCTCGCGAAGCTGTGCCAGGCGGGCTTTGCCTGCGTCAGCGCCGATTACAGGCTGTTGCAGCAGGCCGCCTATCCCGCGCCGATTCAGGACGCGCGGTGCGTCATCCGCTATGTGCGCGCGATGGCTGACCGCTTCGGCCTGGATGCGGAGCATATCGGCGTCATGGGCGAAAGCGCAGGCGCGGCGACCGCGCAGCTGCTGGGTGTGGGCCGTTATCTGCCCGAGCACGAGGGCGACGGCGGATATGGCGAGTATTCCAGCGAGGTGCAGGCGGTCTGCTCCTGGTACGGCTTCAGCAACCATTTGAAGCAGGCGCAGCTGAACGGCCAGCGCAAAAACTTCTTCCTTGGCGTTGAGGACGATTACGACGGCCCCGGAGCACAGAAGATGTATCGGGAAAGCCCCATCGCCTACGCGAGCCAGCCGCTGCCGCCCTTCCTGCTGCTGCACGGTTCCGCAGACCCGCTTGTGCCCGTCTGGCAGTCGATCGACTTCTATCATGAGCTGATCAGCTACGGTCAGGACGCGGAGCTGTACGTTGTTCCCGGCGAGGTGCACGGCTTCTTCACCGACGCGAAAACGCCGGAGATGATCCTGAAATTCTTTACGCGCTGCCTGAAAAACAAGGAATGATGACGACATGGGCGCGCCTGATGTTTGGCGCGCTCATGCCCTTCAAGTAAGTGAGAGAATGCCATGAAAATGATCCCGGATATCGAGGAGGCGACGCATCGGGAGCGATACCGCCTGATCCTTGCGCTGGCGCTGCCTGCGCTGGCGGAAAACCTGCTGAACACCCTTGTTTCCATGGTGGACACGATGATGGTCTCCGGTTATTCCGCGACCGCCGTCGCGGCGATTGGCCTGACCACGCAGCTTCGGATGCTGATTCTGTCTGTGTTGATGTGCCTGGGCGTTGGCTGCACGGCGCTGATCTCCCGCGCGAAGGGAATGAATGCGCCGGAGAAGGCTACCCATGTCTTTATGCAGACGCTGTCGCTCACGGCGCTGGTCACGCTGGGCTCCATCGTGGTGATGCTGCCGAGCCTCCGACCGCTGCTGAGGCTGCTCAGCGGCGGCGAGCTGTCCGAGCAGGTCATGGAGATGGCGGAGCAGTACTTCACCATCCAGATTTATGGAATCCCACTGCTGAGCTTTACCTATGTGATCAATGCCGCGCTGCGGGGCGTCGGCAATACAAGGATTGCCTTCTACACGAGTATGGCGTCCAATGTGGTCAATGTATTTTTCAACTACTGCCTGATCAGCGGCCATCTGGGCTGCCCGGCCATGGGCGTGGAGGGCGCGTCGATCGCGACGGTCATCGGTCAGGGCGTGGCGCTTGCGGGAGGCGCGCTGACGCTGCTGCGCGGCAAGCAGTTCATTCGCTTGAAGCTGAAGAAGGCGCTGCCGCTGGATCGCGCGATTCTGAGCGGCATCGCGCTGGTTGCCGTGCCGTCGCTGCTGGAGCAGATCGTTATGCGTGTGGGCATGATGCTCTTTACGCGCATCGTCACCTCCCTGGGCGACGCGGAGTACACCATTCATATCATTGCGATGAATATTCAGTCCTTATCGCTGACAACAGGCATGGCCTTCGGCGTTGCGGCGAGCACGCTGACAGGGCAATGCCTGGGGCGCAAAAACCCGCGCCGCGCCCGCGAGCTTGTCCGACAGACGCTTCATCTGAACCTGGCCGTCTCCGTTTTGGTGGCGTTGCTGCTGATCTTCTGCGGGCGGCTGCTTGTTTCCCTGTATTCGCCTGAAGCGCGGGTGCAGGAGGTGGCGGCGTCGCTACTGCGTATTGTCGCCGTGACCAATCCGCTGTCCAACGCGCGATTCGTCTACAACAACGCCCTGCGCGGCGCGGGGGATTCGCGCTTTACGGCGGTATCGACCCTGGCCGGCGTGCTGGTCGCCCGTCCGCTGCTGGCGGCTGTGCTGGTGTACGGCCTCAACCTGGGCCTGACCGGCGTGTGGCTGGCGCTCGTTTCGGACGCGGTGATCTGCTATGTGCTGGGCAACCGGCGCTGGCATTCCACAAAATGGGAAGGCATCCGGCTGATGGAGGAGTCGGCGGAAGCCTGAGCAGGCGAAGCAAAGGCGGGATGCAGTGGGCATCCCGCCTTTTGACATCGTTGATGCAGCCGGACTCAGCGCCTGGCGATTCCCTGCGTGAAGAACATTCCGGCGGGCAGTCCGCAGCCCAGCGCCCACAGCTCGTAGGCGCGGCGCTCGACTTGCAGCCAGGGGACGGACAGATCGTAATCGGCGGCTTTCCCGAGCACGGGAAGGCCGTTTTTGCGTGCCTGGGACAGGAGCACGCGCCCGGTTTCTGTTAGCCCGAGCGGCAGGGCGGCGGGCGGCAGCGGGGCGGCGTCGAGCGCTGCCTGCGTCACGCCCAGCAGCGCGTGGGCGCACAGGCGGGACAGGCGGGTGGCGGGATAGCGGCGGGTTTTCGCGGCGGACAGGATGTCCGTGCGGGTCGCGTGGCGCATGGCTGCGTCGCGCAGCCGGTCGCCGATGCCTTCGGAGAGATCGGGAAGTCCCCGCCACGCGTCCGCGTCCATGGAGCGCAGACGCAATGTCAGCGCCTGATCGAGCGCTTCTGGTCGGTGGACGCGCCCGGCGAGCGCCTCCCGCGTCAGAAGCTCGAATGCTTCACACGGCATCGCGCGTCGCGCGTCGCGCCATTCGCCGCGCAGCGCCGCGCCGCGGAGCGCTCCGGCGGAGGGCGAGGACGTGTCCAACGCGGTGGCGTGGTACGCGCCGCGCCGCTTCACGGGGACGGGCGTCATGCCGGCGTTCAGGCGGCGGATGGCCCGCAGGTAGCACACGGCCAGCGTGTTGTTGGGCGCGCTGAGCAGCGCCTGCGCGCCGGGGAGACGCGCCTCACAGGCGGCGGCCAGGGCGGCGGGGTAGGGAAGCCCGGCGGACAGGCGGGCGCGCAGCGCGGCTTGAAACGCGTCGTCCGGCGCTTCCAGCAGGGCGGCGCAGGCCGTCATCAACGGCAGACAATCGTCCTCCGCGCCGAAGGAGAGCGCGTCGACCCCCATGCGCTGAAGCAGCGATACGCCGCCCAGAGCGAAGTGCTCCGCGTCCCGCACGGCCCAGCAGGCGGGGAGCAGCAGCACCGCGTCCGCGCCAGCGCGCAGCGCCATTTCGGCCCGGACGTGTGGGGAGAGCAGCGCCGCCTCGCCGCGCTGGGTGAAGCAGCCGGACATCACGACGACGACCGCGTCCGCCCGGGCCTTTTCCCGCGCTTTGGCCAAATGGGCGGCATGGCCCAGATGAAGCGGATTGTACTCGGCGATCACGCCTACCGTGCGCATCGGCTGCGCCTCCTTTTTTGAAGCGGATGATGGCTGCATTATAGC
>CAZRLM010000121.1:0-8403 GCA_964600835.1 uncultured Oscillospiraceae bacterium | reverse complement strand
GAGGGAGACTGCATCCACATGGGCCAGTCGGTGACGACGCAGCCGTCATAGCCCAGGGTTTCACGCAGGATGGCCATGGACTCGCTGTCGTAGCACACGTTGCAATCGTTGAGCAGGCTGCCGTTGTTCAGCATCACCCAACCGGAGCCGTTGTCGATCACGGCGCTCTTCCAGCCAACCAGCCAGGAGTCCAGCAGGTTCGCGGCGCTCTTGGCGCCCGAGTAGGAGGAACGGCCGCCGCGGGCCATGAAGTGCTTGGTGCAGGCGTTGACGCCATTCTCCTGATAGGCCTTGGTTTCCAGGCCGACCATCTTGGCGATGTAGTTCACGTCGTCGCCGTACCAGGAGCCGATTTCCACGCCATAGGAGTGGAAGGGCACATGGAAGCCGATGGCGCGCTCTTCAGCCGCATACTGGGCGACCATGTCATAGAGCAGCTCCTCGTCATGGGCGATACCAAAGGCGTAGTTGGGCATATTCACCATGCCGGCCCAGGTGTTGTAGCTGCGGTCGCAGCTGAGCACCACCGGAACGCCCAGGCGGGCAGACTCGGCGATCTCCTGGAACGCGTTGTTCTCGTAGATCAGGGTGTCGGGCGTGCCGTTGACGTTGTGCAGGTAGGTGGTCACGTTATCGGAGATGATGGAGTGGTACATGGGAACGTAGCAGTTGCCGTCCTGATCGGTGTAGGTCGGCTCGTTGGAATACAGCCACTCCTCCGTATAGGGATACATGGAGGTGAAGGTGCCGCCGGTGGAGGCGTGCCACAGCAGGCCGATCTCCTCGTCAATGGTCATCTGGCTCAGCAGATCGTCCACGCGGGCGTTAATGTCCTGCCGCCAGTCCTCGTAGACGTCCAGCTGGCCGTTGCCGTTCAAATCCTTGAACTTCAGCCCGTCCTGCTCGATGATTTCCTTGGTGCGGGCTTCCAGATGAATCTGACCGGTGGTTTCGTCGGCCTCGACAATCACTTCATTGACCTCGTAGGGCTTGTTGAAGGTGGTCGGGTCGATCAGCGCGGTCGTGGTTGCCGCATTAAAGTACTGCTGCTCGGCAAACGCGCCGGAGACGCAGGACAAAAGCATGACAACCGCAAGTACCAGGGATAGCTTTTTCATGGTTTTTCTCCCTTCCTATTCTGTTTTTCGGAGGAATTTTCTCCCCCTCCTTTAGCAGTTCCATTATGAAGGGGAATCCATTTTTCTTCTTATCAACATTCAACACTCCGGTTGTTCTTTTGTGTATTTTTAAGGTTGATTCGGAATTTTCAACACAGTGGCCGGGAAATTCCCGTACAAAACAATCCGCTCACGCGGTGAGCTTCGCCACGGCCTCGTCCAGGGTGGAGACAAAGAACACATTGCGCCCCTTGTTGCTCTCGTAGATAAAGTCCCTGAGCGGCTTGCTGGTGTAGCGCGAATAGTCGCCGTAAATGGCGATCCGTCCGCCGTAGTTGACGAGCTTTTGCAGAATTTCTCCGGCCAGGCCCGTGCTGAGAATGAAGAAGTCCTCCGCGACAAGCGCCTTGTTGATCACGAGGTTTTTCGTGTCCAGCTCATATCGGGCGGTCATCAGCAGATCAAGCGCTGATTGGGCGTCCGTGATGACCGGCTGCTCGCTGCGGACGATCGCGCAGCGCGTGCCGCCCTGCTCAATTTTTTGTAAATTCATTTCATGATTCCTCCATTCAAATAAGAATCACAGCGCACCGCAATTCGGCGATGCGCTGCGTTTTGCAAAGAGCCGTTACAATTCAATGCGGAGCTGCGAGCCGTCGCTGCTGCGCAGCTCAAGGAGCGGCAGGCCGGAGGCGCGCAGGGAGACGGCGCCTGTCCGGAGGGCGCGACCCAGAGCGCGGAGCTGCCGGGCGGTCATCGGCGCGGCGGGCTGCACGGCGGCGGACAGCGCCGTGGCGGGCGCGTCGGGTTCCTCTGACGCCGGAAGCGCGGGTGGCGCGCCATCCGCCGATCGGCTGTTCAGCGCCTTGACCGCCAGCAGGGAGCCGAGGCGGGTTTCAAACAGCCGCAGCGGGATGTGAAGCGTTATCCCGCGGCCGTCTGAGCCTTGAATGATGATTTTCATGCTTCATTCCACCCAGACGGACAAGTGGGTGCCTTCAGCCTCGATCTCAATCAGCTTGCCCACCACGCCGTTCCGCGCCAGATTCATCACAGTCTCCCAGTCGATGTTTTGAAGATGGCTGATCTCGCCGTCCATGCCGTTAATGTTGAGGCTGAAGTTCACCGGATTGACCCCGGTTTCCGTGGCGGCCTTGATGAGGGACAGCGGCAGGTTGACGCGCACCTTGTCGTTATCCTCGGTGTCGAAGGCGATTTTCAGCAGCATTTCCTCCAGTGGCTTGCGCTCTCGGGCGGGCAGCACATAGGTTTCCGGGGCTTGATGGCCGCGAAGCAGCGTGTCCGTCGTCACGCCTAACAGGTCGGCCAGCGCCGGCAGCAGAGAAATATCCGGACACGTTTGATCGTTCTCCCACTTCGACACCGCCTGCGCCGATACGCCCAGCCGACCGGCGGCTTCCTCCTGCGTCAGGCCGCGTTGTTTGCGCAGCGACGCGATTCTCTGCCCGAGTGTTGTTTCTGCCATTTTCGTGATCCTCCTTCAATACAGTCAGGTGACGTTCCCGCGTGGAACAGCCTCAGTATACCAGCGTGACGCTCCGGCAGGAAGCGACCAAACGGGGAGTTTGGGAGGGAAAGATCAACCGTCGGTTGTTTTTTCGCTCAACCATTCGGGGAATTTCGGCGTGAAGAAAATCCCCTGCCGCTTTTTGACGGGGCAGGGGAACACCTGTCAAACGCGCGCGCGGCGCAGTGTTTGCTCCAGCCGGGGCAGCAGCGCGGAGAATACCAGCCCCAGCGTCAGACCCGCCGCGCCCTGAATGACGTTGCCGAGGACGTCCACCACGGCGTACTCGGGCACGGCGAACCACTCGTAGACGAAGTATCCGGCGACCATGACCAGCTCCGCCGTCAAGAAGGCGACGACGGTGCGCACCATGCTGCCGCGGCGGTAGATCAGCCACGCGGTCAGCGCGACAAGCGCCTTGACGAGGAGCGTTACCGGCGCGTAGAGCGGGTACACCAGCAGATCGGCCAGCATGGAGCCGATTGCCGCCGAGGGGATGGCCAGCGGCCCCAGGAGCATCACCGCCAGGAGAATCACGCCGTCTCCCAGATGGACGTACCCGGAGCCTGCCGGAATCGGGATATGCGGAAAGATGGTCAGCACGCAGACCAGCGCGGCCATCAGCGCGGCAAGGGTCAGGCTTTTCACATTGCGATGCATCTCGCGTCCGCTCCTCGGTTACGCCTGCGCGCCCAGGCGGCGCAGGCCGTCGTCCACCCGGCGCAGTGTTTCCTCCCGGCCCAGCAGCCAGGCGATTTCAATCGCGCCGCCAGGGGTGGAGGCCTGTCCGGAAATGGCAATCCGCAGCGGCCAGAGCACCGCGCCGTTCTTCATGCCGGCCTGCGCGATGGCAGCCATCAGCGCGTCGTGCAACGACGCTTCCGTCCAGTCGGTCACGCCGGCCAGCACGGGACGCACCATTTGAAGCGCCGCCGTGGCGACCTCCGGGTTGGTCTTCATCTTCTTGTGGGTGTACAGCGCGACGTCGTAATCCGGCAGCTCCGCCAGGAAGCGCACCATGTCCGGCACGCGGTTGAACACCTCGGTACGGTCGTGCATCAGCTCCGCCAGGCGGCGGTAGTTGATGTTCTTCCCGGCCAGCGCCTTGTCGAACCAGGGCGTGACCTTCTCCAGATACGTCTCGAAATCCATCCGGCGGATGTATTCGGCGTTGAACCAGGTCAGCTTGTCCATGTCGAAGATGCCGGGGGACTTGTTCAGCCGATGCACGTCGAACACGTCCACCAGCTCGTCCATGGAGAAGAACTCCCGCTCGTCGCCGGGGTTCCAGCCCACCAGCGCCAGATAATTGATCAGCGCCTCGGTCAGATAGCCCTTGTCCACAAAGTCGGAATAGTACGCGTCGCCGTCTCGCTTGGAGAGCTTGTGGTGCGCGTCCCGCATGACGGTGGGCAGGTGGATGTACTGCGGCACCTCCCAGCCGAAGGCCTCGTAGAGCAGGTTGTACTTGGGCGTGGAGGACAGGTACTCCACGCCGCGCATGACGTGGGTGATGCCCATCAAATGGTCGTCGATCACGTTGGCGAAGTTGTAGGTGGGCATTCCATCCTGCTTGATGAGGATCATGTCGTCCAGCGTGTCGTTGGGGAAGGTCATGTGGCCGAATACCAGATCATCGTAGCTCGTCTCGCCCTCGGTGGGCGCGTTCTGACGAATCACATAGGGCACGCCCGCGTCCAGCTTGGCCTGCACCTCCTCCCTGGACAGGTGGAGGCAGTGCTTGTCGTACTTGAACACCTCGCCACGGGCCTCGGCGGCGGCGCGGCGCTCCTCCAGCTCCTCCTTGGTGCAGAAGCAGTAGTAGGCGTGGCCGCTCTCCACCAGCTGCTGCGCGTAGGGCAGGTACAGCGCCTTGCGCTCGGACTGGATGTACGGCCCGTAAGCGCCGCCCACGTCCGGGCCTTCGTCCCAGTTCATGCCGCAGCCGCGCAGCGTGTCGTAAATGACCTCCGTCGCGCCCTCGACGAAGCGCTCCTGGTCGGTATCCTCGATGCGCAGGATGAACTTGCCGCCCATCTTCTTGGCGAACAGGTAGTTATACAGCGCCGTGCGCAGCCCGCCCAGGTGCATAAACCCGGTGGGCGACGGGGCGAAACGCGTGCGTACCTCAGTCATGATTGACGTCTCCTTATTCATAACGATTACTTTTTCGGCGCGACGAAGGCGGCCTTCAATTCAACCGTGCGGTTGAACACGGGCAGCTCGTCCGTGGAGTCCGGATCCTTGCAGAAGTAGCCGGTGCGCAGAAACTGGAACATGGTGCCCACGGCCGCGTCCTTCACGCAGTGCTCCGCCAAGCCGCGCAGCACGGTCAGGCTGTTCGGGTTCAGGCGGCTGATGAAGTCCTTCTTGGCGGGCGCGGCGGGTACGTCGGCCTCGGGATCGACCGCCTCGACGTCCTCCTCGACGGCGTCGTCGGCGGAGAGCAGCGGCTCGTACAGCCGGGCTTCAAAGGGCACGCAGTCGTTGGCGTTGACCCAGTGCAGCACCTTGCCCTTGATCTTGCGGTTGCCGCCCTCGGTGCCGGAGGCGGAGTCCAGGTCGACGGTGCAGCGCACCTCCGTCACCTGACCGTTCTCGTCCTTGACGCATTCGTCGCAGCGGACGATGTACGCGCCCTTGAGCCGCACCTCGAAGCCGGGGTACATCCGCTGGAACTTCTTCGCCGGAACCTCCATGAAGTCATCCTGGTCGATGTACAGCTCCCGCCCGAAGGTCACGGTGTGCGTGCCCATTTCGGGGTGGTCGGGATGGTTCTCCATGGTCAGGGCGACCGTCTTTTCGGCAGGCCAGTTGGTCAGCACCACCTTGAGGGGCTTCAACACCGCCATGGCGCGGCAGGCGTGCTCGCCCAGGTCATCCCGGACGCAGGCTTCCAGCAGCGCCAGGTCGACCACGGAGTCGGCCTTGCTCATGCCGATGCGATCCACAAAGTCGCGGATGGCCGCGCCGGTGTAGCCGCGGCGGCGCAGGGCGGACAGCGTGGGCATCCGCGGGTCGTCCCAGCCGCGGACATAGCCGCCCTCTACCAGCTGGCGCAGGTAGCGCTTGCTCATGACGGTCTGCGTCATGTTCAGCCGGGCGAACTCAATCTGCCGGGGACGGGCGGGCAGCATATTCTGACTGTGCTCCACCACCCAGTCGTACAGCGGGCGGTGAATCTCATACTCCAGGGAGCACATCGAGTGGCTGATGCCCTCCAGCGCGTCGCCGATGGGGTGGGAGAAGTCGTACATCGGATAAATGCACCACTTCTTGCCCGTGCGCCAGTGCTCCTTGTACAGAATGCGGTACATGGCCGGGTCGCGCATGACGATGTTGGGCGAGGCCATGTCGATCTTCATGCGCAGCGTCTTGCTCCCTTCGGGGAACTCGCCTGCGCGCATCCGGCGGAACAAATCAAGAGACTCCTCCCAGGGCCGGTCGCGCCAGGGGCTGTCCTTGCCGGGGGCGGTCAGCGTGCCGCGGTAGGCGCGCATCTCGTCCTTCGAAAGCTCGTCCACATAGGCCAGGCCGCGCTTGATCCAGTCCTCGGCGATCTCGTAGCACTTGTCGTAATAATCGGAGGCGTAGTACAGGCCGCCGGTCCAGTCAAAGCCCAGCCAGTGGATGTCCCGCTTGATGGCCTCGACGTACTCCGTGTCCTCCTTGGCGGGATTGGTATCGTCAAAGCGGAGGTTGCACTTGCCGCCGTACTTTTCCGCCGTCAAAAAGTCCATGATCAGCGCCTTGCAGTGCCCGATGTGCATATAGCCGTTGGGTTCGGGAGGGAACCGCGTATGCACTTGCGTATACCTGCCATCCTTCAGATCCTGCTCAATGGCGTCCCAGATAAAATTGCTTCGCTTCGTTTCTTCTTCCATGGAAAACAGCTCCTCCTTTTCCCTGCTTTGCACCGCGGTGCATTGCATCATTATAAAGGTATTTCCCGAAAATTACAAGGGAAATCAAAAAAAGAGGGCGCAAATGAAGTTTGCGTCCACTGCGCCGGATCGTTCACGGCTTGTCTACAATGAGCATGGCGTCCCCAAAGCTGAAGAAGCGGTACCGCATCGCCACCGCTTCCCGGTAGGTTTCCAGGGCGAACTCCCGGCCCATCAGCGTGCTGACGAGCATGAGCAGCGTGCTCTGGGGCAGGTGGAAGTTGGTGATCAGCGCGTCCACCGCCTTGATCTTCACGCCGGGCTTGATGAAAATGGCCGTCTCGCCGCTGCCGGGATGGATCACGCCGTTCTCGTCGGCGACCGTTTCCAGCGTGCGCACCGAGGTGGTGCCGACGCATACGATCCGCCCGCCGCCTGCGCGGACGCGGTTGAGCGTGTCCGCCGCTTCCGGCGTGACCTGATAGAACTCCGAGTGCATCACATGGTCGTCGACGTTCTCCTCCGACACCGGGCGGAAGGTACCCAGCCCGACGTGCAAAAGCACTGGCACGACGGTCACGCCCTTGGCTCGGATGCGATCAAGCAGCTCGGGGGTGAAGTGCAGCCCGGCGGTCGGCGCGGCGGCGGAGCCTTCCGCCCTGGCGTAGACCGTCTGATAGCGCTCCCGATCCTGGAGCTTTTCGTGAATGTAGGGCGGCAGGGGCATCTCGCCGAGCCTGTCCAGCAGCTCCTCGAACACGCCGTCGAAGTGGAAGCGGACGCGCCGTCCGCCGGTTTCCGCCACCGTGTTCAGAATCTCGCACCGGAGCAGCCCGTCGCCGAAGGAGCACATCGCGCCGGGCTTGAGGCGCTTTCCGGGGCGCACCAGCGCTTCCCAGTCGGTGGCGTTTTCCCGGCGCAACAGCAGCACCTCCACCGCGCCGCCCGTTTCCTCCTTCACGCCCAGCAGCCGCGCGGGGATGACGCGGGTTTCGTTGATGACCAGCGCGTCGCCGGGGTTCAGGTAGTCGATCACATCATAGAAATGCCTGTGCTCCCGGACGCCTGTCCGGACGTGCGCCACGAGCAGGCGGCTGTGATCCCGCGGCTCCATGGGGGTCTGCGCGATCAGCTCCTGGGGAAGCTCGTAATCAAAATCAGAGGTTTTCATGGCTTTGACCGTCCTTTGTCGTTCGTGCGTTACAGCTCCATGTTCATCTGCGCGTCCCGGGCGGCGGAGGGCATTGTCCGCTTCATGTGCTCCCAGGCGGCGGGGGTGCAGACGCGCCCCCGGGGCGTGCGCATGAGGTAGCCCAGCTGCATCAAATAAGGTTCGTACACATCCTCGATGGTCACCGCGTCCTCGCCGGTGGTGGCTGCCAGTGTGTCCAGACCCACCGGCCCGCCGCCGAACTTGTCCATCATCGTGGCAAGCATGGAGCGGTCGACCTTGTCCAGACCCAGCTCGTCCACGTCCAGCAGATCGAGCGCCTCCCGGGCGACCGCGCGGGTGATGACGCCGCCCGCCCGCACCTGCGCAAAGTCCCGGACGCGCTTGAGCATCCGGTTGGCGATGCGGGGCGTGCCCCGGCTGCGGCGGGCGATTTCCAGCACGCCCTCCGGCTCTGCCTCCACCCCGAGGATGGACGCGCTGCGCCCGACGATCGCGGCCAGCTCCTCCGGCTTGTACATTTCCAGCCGGAACAGCATCCCGAACCGGTCGCGCAGCGGCGCGGACAGCTGCCCGGCCCGGGTCGTCGCGCCCACGAGGGTGAACTTGGGCACCGCCACGCGGATGGAACGGGCCGTCGGCCCCTTGCCGATCATGATGTCGATGGCAAAGTCCTCCATGGCGGGGTAGAGCACCTCCTCC
>CAZRLM010000120.1:3869-8511 GCA_964600835.1 uncultured Oscillospiraceae bacterium | reverse complement strand
GCTCGGGGTTGGCGGCGGGCTTATCCATCTTGTTGATCGCCACGATGACCGGCACCTCGGCGGCCTTGGCGTGGTTGATGGACTCGATCGTCTGCGGCATGACGCTGTCGTCCGCCGCGACGACCAGCACCGCGATGTCCGTCGCCTGGGTGCCGCGGGCGCGCATGGCGGTGAACGCCTCGTGGCCGGGGGTATCCAGGAAGGTGATTTGACGATCGTTGACCTTGACGGTATACGCGCCGATATGCTGCGTAATGCCGCCCGCCTCGCCCGCGGTGACGCGGGACTTGCGGATGTAGTCCAGCAGGCTCGTCTTGCCGTGGTCGACGTGGCCCATGATGGTGACGACCGGCGGACGGGGCTGCAGGTTCTCCTCGGTATCGTCGAAGTCCTCGGCAATCAGCGCGTCCTCGGCGGACTGCTCGGGCTTCTTCTCGAGGGTGATGTCGAAATCGGAGCAGATCAGCTGCGCGGTGTCGAAATCAATCTCGCTGTTGATGGTGGCCATGTTGCCCAGCATGAACAGCTTCTTGATGATCTCGCCCGAGGTCTTGCCGATCTTTTCGCACAGATCGCGCACGACGATGGTATCGCCCGCCATATAGGCGTTCTCGATCTTGATGGGAGCCATCATCTGCTGCGCGGAGGGCTTCTTGACGCGGGAGCGCTTGCCGCCGCGGATCACGTCGTCATCATAGCCGCTGAAGCTGTTGCGCGCCTCCTGCTTGCGGTTGCGCGTCACACGCTCCGGGTCATGCTGACGGACGTAGTTCTTCTTGTTCGGGTCGTAATTGGAGACGCGCTCCTTTTCGACGGTGGGAGTCAGCTCCGGGCCCTTGCTGCGGGCCATAGGACGTCCGCCTGCGCCGCCGGGACGGGGCGCTCCGCCAGCCGGGCGCTGACCATATCCTGCGCCGCCCGCGGGACGCTGACCAAAGCCGCCCGCAGGACGGCCCGCCTGACCCATGGGCCGCGCACCGGGCGCGGCGCCGTTGGCGGGACGGCCATAGGGGCCCTGCGGGTTCGCCGGACGACCATAGGGGCCGGCCGGGCGCGCGCCGGGCGCGGCGCCGTTGGCGGGACGGCCATAGGGGCCCTGCGGATTCGCCGGACGACCATAGGGGCCGGCCGGACGCGCGCCGGGCTGCACGGGCCGGGGCGCGCGGATCACGTTGGGCGCAAGTCCCACCGGGCGCTGCTGCACCGGCGTCGGCTGACCCGGACGGCTGATAATCTGCCCAATGGCCGGCTTCTTCGGCTGGTCGGCGGGCTTCTCCGCGGGCCTTGCGGGCTTTCCATCCGCCCGGGGCTTCTCGGCGGGCTTGGCCGTCTCCTGCCGGGGAGCGGCTTCCCTGGCGGGCTTGTCGGCCTTGACAGCCGCGTCCGACCTGGGGGCCACGTCTGCCTTCGGGGCAGGCTCCGCCTTCTGGGCAGCATCTGCCTTGGAGGCGGCATCCGCCCTGGGGGCAGCATCTGCCTTGGAGGCAGCATCTGCCTTGGAGGCAGCATCTGCCTTGGAGGCAGCATCTGCCTTGGGAGCGGCTTCCGCCTTCGGGGCAGCATCTGCCTTGGGCGCAGGCTCCGCGACGGGCTTCTCCGCCTCGACGGGCTTGTCCACGCGGGCGGCTTCCTGCGCCTGCTCACGGGCGGCGGCAAGCTGCGCCTGCTCGTCCTCGTCCAGCATGGTGAATGCCTTGGAGTGGGACGAGAGCACCTTCTGCTGCTCCTCGCGCTTCTGACGGGCGCTTTCCGCTTCCTGCTCCTGCACAAAGCGGCTCTCCAGCTTTTTCAGGGACTGCATCAGCGCGTCGGCGCCCTTGCGCACCCGCGTCGCCTCGCTCGTCACCTTGCTGGCGTCGGCGGCCAGCTCCTTCGTGGCATCCTTCAGTTTCACTTTCGTCATCAGACGCTTGCACCCCCGCAATTATTTGCCGATTTCATTGGTTATGTAGTCATCCCTCGTCCGCCAGGCGAAGCATCTGCTCCGCCAGCCCGCCGGGGGCGATCGCCATCGCCATGCCGGGCCGTCCCGTCGCCGTTTCCAGCAGCCCCTCCGGCAGGAGGAGCATCCGGACGCTGGCGTGCCGGCACGCGCTTTCGTATTTCTCCCGCGTGCGCTCGGATGCGCCGCCGTCCACCAGCAGCACGCCGCAGCGCCCGCTCCGGACGCGCGTCAGGCAGCCGTCCTCGCCGAAGGCAGCCTGCCCGGCCCGCACGCTCAGGCCCATCAGGCCCTTGATCTTTGCCTCGTTCATTCGTCCGCGGCGCCTCCGGGCTTCACGGGCGGCAGCGTCGCCAGCGTCTGCCGCAGCCGCTCCGTCACCTCCGGGGTGACGGGCGCTTCCAGCACGCGCTCCAGCTGCCGCTGCCTGATCGCCCGCGTCAGACACGCCTCATTGGGGCATACATACGCGCCGCGCCCCGGCTTTTTGCCGCTGGGATCCATCGACACCTCGCCCTCCGGCGAGCGTACCACGCGGATCAGCTCCCGCTTCGGCTTCATCTCGCGGCATCCCACACACATCCGCATGGGCGTTTTCTTCGGCTTCATCTGCGCCCTCCCGTGCCGCTTTTCTTACAGCGTATCGTCGTCGGCCTCCGGCAGCTCCACCTGCGCCAGCTCATCCAGCAGCGAAGCGCCGTCCGGCATCGCCTCGTCCATGCCGTAAGGCTCCGCGGCCTCGTCCACCATGTCGGTCAGCTCCGCCGCCTGGGACTGGGACTTGATGTCAATCTTCCAGCCGGTCAGCTTGGCCGCCAGGCGGGCATTTTGGCCCTCCTTGCCGATGGCCAGGGACAGCTGGTTGTCCGGCACGACCACCCGGCAGGCCTTTTCGCCGTCGGCGGTGAACACGCTCAGGACGTGCGCGGGGTTCAGCGCGTTGGCGACAAACTCCGCCGGGTCGCTGGACCACTTGATGATGTCAATCTTCTCGCCCTTCAGCTCCTCCACCACGCGATCGACGCGGCCGCCGCGCTGTCCGACGCAGGAACCCACGGGGTCGATCATCATCTCCGAGGAGTGGACGGCCATCTTGGTGCGGCTGCCCGCCTCCCGCGCGATGGACTTGATGGTCACGATGCCGCCGGCAATTTCGGGCACCTCCATCTCAAACAGGCGCTTGACCAGGTTGGGATGGACGCGGCTGACGCGCACCTGCGGGCCGTAAGCGCCCGCGGGGCTGTCCTTGTGGACCTCAAGCAGGTACACCTTCACATGGTCGCCCTCGTGCAGCACCTCGCCGGGGATCATCTCGCTCTGCTCCAGCACGCCCTCGGTGCGGCCCAGCTCCACATACGCGGCCTTGGCCTCCACCCGCTGAACGATGCCGGTGAGGATTTCGCTTTCCTTCTCGATGTACTCGTCGTAGATCTTGCCGCGCTCCGCTTCGCGAATGCGCTGCATGATGACCTGCTTGGCGGTCTGCGCCGCCACCCGCAGGAAGCCGGAGGGCGTTACCTCCACCTCGGCAATATCGCCCATCTGATAGGAGGAGCGGATGCGCTGCGCATCCTCCAGGGAGATTTGGCTGCCTTCCTCCTCCACCTCGGGCACGATCAGCTTGCGGGCGTAGACGTGCGCCACGCCGTCGGTCCGGTTCACGGTGACGGACAGGTTGGTGGGCACCACCTCGCCCTTGGGCAGATTCTTGCGGTAGGCCGCCTTCAGCGCCTCCTCGATGGCGGAGAAGAGCATCTCCTCGCTAATGTCTCTTTCCTTTGCAAGGGCCTTGATGGCCTCGATCACTTCCGACTTGGCAGGCTTTTCCGCCTTGCTGCTCCTGGTTGCTCTCATAATGCTTCGATACCGCCTTCCGATGCGTTATTCTATGCGCGTTTGCCGTTCCTTACGCCTGCTTATTCGGACAGGTCGACGTCCTCCACGCCCTCCATATCAATCACGGGGCGGATGAGCGCCGCCGCCTTGCGGGGAATGCGCTTTTCTCCCGCCGGCGTTTCCAGGACGACCTCCTCCGGGCTGAAGTCGGCCAGCACGCCGTTCAGCAGCTTCACGCCGTCCAGCGCGCGGAACAGCTTGACCTCCACCTCGCTGCCCAGCGCGCGCTCAAAGTCCTTGTCGCGCTTGAGCGGGCGGTCGGCCCCGGGAGAGGAAACCTCCAGAAAATCATAATCGTAGCTTTCCAGCTGCGGCTGAATCGCCCGGTGGTACGCCTCGCAGTCGTCCAGCGACACGCCGTCGGGCTTGTCGATATAAATGCGCAGATACCGGCCCGCGCCCTCCTTGTCCAGGCTCACGTCCACCAGTTCAAGCCCCATCCGCGCCGCCAGCGCCTCGCATTTGGGCGCTACAACCCGCGTCAACTCCGCCTTCGGCATGGCGATGATTCCCCTCGATTCCTTCCAGATTCTACCATGTTATAACAGAAAAGAGTGGATCGCCTCAGCCAGGCGGCAGCAAAAAGGGTGCAGCCTTCCCGGTGAAAGCGACCAACCCGCCATGCTTCACCGTTCCGTCCGCGCCGCGCCGTCCGGCCTTGTCCACTCTTACCGTCAAACCCTTCTTTCATGGCGCGCCGTCCCCGGCGCGACCGGCTGAACCCGCCCGGCAAGCGCCGGACAGGCAGATTACTCATACATCAAGGAGTATACCACAGTTTTTCCTGGAATACAAGTGTTTTCC
>CAZRLM010000120.1:0-3859 GCA_964600835.1 uncultured Oscillospiraceae bacterium | reverse complement strand
ATTTTTTCGCCATGTGAGCTTGACAGCGTCTCTCCGCCGGTGGTATACTGATTTTACTTTTTTCGGAAAGGAAGCGCCTGTCATGAAGCGTCGTCCCACCTAAGCGCAGCATCCCCCTTCTTTTTTGCTGTGCCGTTGGAAAGGACGTTTTTTTGTTATGCGCAAAAATCGAATATTGCTTTACGCCCTGTCGTTTTTGCAGGGTCTGGTGTTTTATAGTTCGGTCGCTACCCTATACCGACAGGCGGCGGGGCTGACGCTTACGGAGATCAGCCTGATTGAAAGCGCATCCTACCTGCTCTGTCTGCTGCTGGAGGCGCCCTGGGGCGTCGTCGCCGAGCGCATCGGCTACAAGCGCACCATGCTGATCGGCTGCGTGATGCTGGCCTTGTCGAAGGCAGTGTTTTACCGGGCGACGTGCTTTGCAGACTTTCTGCTGGAGCGCGTGCTGCTCTCCGTCGCGATTGCGGGGCTGTCCGGCGTGGACGAAAGTATGCTGTATCTCTCCTGCGAGAAAGGGCAGGGACAGCGGTGCTTCGGCCTGCACGCCGCCCTGGGCAACGCCGGACTGTTGACCGCGACGGCCGTGTTCGCGCTCACCGGCGCGTCGAACTTCCGCCGCGCGGCGCTCTGGACGGCGATTGCCCACGGCGTGGCCGTCGCGGTCTGTCTGCCGCTGCGGGAGGTCAAAAAGCCGAACGCAAAAACGCACCGGCGCGGGCTGCTCCGGCGCGTCCTGCGGGAGACGCTACGCAATCGTTCTCTGCTGCTGTTGTTGGCCGCGTCAACGCTCTTCTCCTGTGCCGCGCAGATGATCACCGTTTTTCTCAACCAGGTGCAATATGTGCGCTGCGGGCTGGACACGGCCGCCATCAGCCTGCTCTACCTGCCCGCGACGCTCCTGACGCTGTGCAGCGCGCTGTCCGACCGGCTGACCCGCCGCTTTGGCTCGCGGCGGATGGGCCTGACCGCGCTGCTGCTTGCCGCCGCGCTGTGCCTGACGCTTGCCCTGACGCGCAGCGCGGCGCTCTCCGTCGCCGCGATTCTCTGCCTCACGGCCGTATCAAGCCTCTATGGGCCGCTGCGCGCAGAACTGGAAAACCGGATGATCGCGCCCGATTTTCGGGCGGCCGCGCTGTCCGTCAACGCGATGCTGTCCGACGGCGTGGCCGCCGGGATCAACGCGGCGTTCGGCGCGATTTCAGACGCGAGCCTTCCCGCCGCGCTTCTCTTCGGCTGCGCGCTGTGCCTTGCGGGCGCGGCGCTGCTGGGCGCGGCGCTTGATCACCGGGTTTCCCCGCCCATTTCCTGCAAAAAGTGAACCGCCAGGTCTATCCAGCCGGCGCAATAGGGCACGTTCAGCTGCGGGTCGCAGGTGTCGGTCAGCTCGTTGCACAGGGAGAGGCCGTGGCCGCCATGGGGGTAGATGTGCACCTCCGCCGTCACGCCCGCCGCCTTGAGCGCCTGCGCCATGAGCAGCGTGTTTTGAACAGGCACCGCGCCGTCCTCCCACGTGTGCCACAGGAAGGTGCGGGGCGCGGCGGACGTGACCGCTTTTTCGAGGGAATAGCGGTCGTGCACGGCCAGGTCGTCCGAGCCGGTGAGGTTTTCAAAGGAGCCGCGGTGCGCGTATTCGCCGCCGGAAATTACCGGGTAGGCCAGCACCATGGCGTTGGGGCGCACGTCCTCCGGGGTCAAGTGCAGCGGATGCCAGAGCGACGCGTCCTGCCACCACACGCCCAGAGAACCGGCGAGGTGTCCGCCGGCGGAAAAGCCCATGACCGCGACGCGGTTCGGGTCGGTCAGATCCTCCGCGGCACGGCGGCGGATCCACGCCATAGCGGCCGCCGCGTCCTGCACGGGGACGGGCCAGCGGTGGGGCGCAACGTGATATTGCGCCGTGTACGCGTTGAAGCCCCGCGCCGCCAGCTGCAGCGCCAGCGGCTCGGTCTCCCGGTCGGATACAAAGGCGTATCCTCCGCCGCCCAGCACCAGCACCGCGCCGCGGGCGCGTCGGCCCTGGGTCAGGTCGTCCGGCACATAGGCCGCCACGTCGATCATCCCGGCCACGCCGGGGATTTTTTCCTGAATGTATTTCATCCTCTTGTACTCCCTTCGTGCCGGACAAGCGCCGGCGATGGCTTCATCATAGCCCGGTTTTCCGCCTTTGTCAACACGATTTGACCGCCAGCGCCTGCCTGAGCAGCGCGACGGCGTGCTTTTCCACCCGGGATACATAGCTCCTGGAGATGCCCAGCCGCGCGGCGATTTCATGCTGCGGGTGCGTGCGTCCGTCGGTCAGGCCATAGCGCAGCTCCAGCACGAGGCGCTCCCGGGCGGGCAGCTGCGCCAGCACGGCGTGTACCTTTTCCAGCGTCACGCGCCGGATGACCTCCTCCTCCAGCGCGTCCTGCTCCGTGCCGAGCACGTCCATGAAGGTGATCTCGTTGCCCTCCCCGTCCGTACCGACAGCCTCCTGGAGCGACACGTCGCCCTGCCGCTTGCGGGAGGCGCGCAGCGTCATCAGGATTTCGTTTTCGATGCATCTTGCCGCGTAGGTGCCCAGCGACGTACCGGCCTGCGGCTTGAAGCTGTTGACCGCTTTGATCAGCCCGATCACGCCGATGGAGATGAGGTCGTCCGGGCCATAGCCGGGCACCTGATACTTGCGGGCGATGTGGGACACCAGCCGCAGGTTATGGGTGATCAGCTCGCGGCGCGCGTCCTCGTCCCCCTCGGCCATGCGCGCGGTCAGCGCGGTCTCCTCGCCCCGCGTCAGCGCCTTCGGAAACTCCGACCGGCCTGTAATGTATCCCAGGAAAAACAGGCATTCCTGCATGAGCAACGCCAGCATTTGCAGCACCGTCATCCCTCCCCGTGAAGGGTATGCCGCCGGGGGCTGACGCATGACGCGCCGAAGGAAGCCCGTTTCCCATGGAAAGAAAAAGCTTGCCAAAGAAGCGTCCCTCTCCGGCAAGCTTGTCGTTTTTCTTACACCGCGCCCTGCGCCATCATCGCGTCGGCCACCTTCAGGAAGCCCGCAATGTTCGCGCCGGCCACATAGTCGCCCGGCGTCGCGTATTCCTTCGCGGCCTCGTCCACCTTCCGGAAAATTTCCGTCATGATGTCCTTCAATTTCGCGTCCACCTCGTCAAAGCTCCAGCTCATGCGCATACTGTTCTGGCTCATTTCCAGCGCGGAGACCGCCACGCCGCCCGCGTTGGCCGCCTTCGCCGGGGCGAACAGCACGCCGGCCTGCCGGAATGCCGCGGTCGCTTCCAGCGTGGAAGGCATATTCGCGCCCTCGCCGACCGCCTCGACGCCGCCCGCGATCAGCGCCTTCGCCGACGCCTCGTTGATCTCGTTCTGCGTCGCGCAGGGCAGCGCGATCTGGCACGGGATCGTCCAGATGCCGGAGCAGCCCTCGGTATAGGTCGCGGTGGGCACCGCCTTCACATACTCGCGGATGCGCTTGCGCTCCACTTCCTTCAGCTGCTTGATCACCGCCAGATTCACGCCGTTTTCGTCATAAATGTAGCCGTTGGAGTCGCTCATGGCGACCACCTTGCCGCCCAGCTCAGTGATCTTCTGCGCGGCGTAGATCGCCACGTTGCCGCTGCCGGACACGACGACCGTCTTGCCCGCCACGTCCTTGCCGTTGGCTTGCATCATCGCCTGCGTCAGGTAGCACAGGCCGAAGCCGGTGGCCTCCTTGCGGGCCAGCGAGCCGCCCCAGGTCAGACCCTTGCCGGTCAGCACGCCCTCGTACAGGCCGGTGATCCGCTTGTACTGGCCGTACAGGAAGCCGATCTCCCGCGCGCCCACGCCGATGTCGCCCGCGGGCACGTCGACGTCCTTT
>CAZRLM010000119.1:0-8533 GCA_964600835.1 uncultured Oscillospiraceae bacterium | reverse complement strand
GGGCGGCGCAGCCGCTTGCGAAGCCCTTGACGGATGGTTCTGTCTTCTGCTATTACAGGTGATCATTTTCGTCCTCCTTTCACAGCATCTGATCGTCCGGGATTCCGAGGTTCTTTCGCAGAACGTCGCGGCGGGCAAGCTGCGCCTCAAATCGCTCTCTGCCCATGCCATAATACGGATCAGGTTTTTCCATTGCCTTCAGCACGATGATATCCGCGTCACAGTTGCCGACTGGAAGGTTTTCCGGCTTCTCTGCATAGCCGCGCAGCAGGCTTCCTGCAATGGCGGAGTAGCGCGCTTCACTGGTACTCATCTCGTGATCTACCAGCGCAAACATGCCATCCTCCAATTCAAAAACCGTTCCATGCCCGAGCCATGCGCCCACAATGCGCTTAAAATTCATGCAAACTTCCTCCCTTGACCTGATAGACCCTAACGCCCTTGCGTTTGAGTTTCCCAAGAATGACATTAAAATTGCTGGGCAGCGTATTACTGAATGTAACGCTTTCCACGTCATCAATGCTCAGGTGTCCATGGTATTGCAGCTCAAAGTAGCTGCCCCAGTTGACCGTAGCAACCCACTTGTCGGGTTCGTGGATATACTGCTCGCTACGCTTCATCTTCTCAACCGTTGTGTTGTTCAGATCATGCAGCCCAGCAATGCTGGCACGCTTCAGGCTTCCAGCAATCGCATTGGATGTGCCACTCCAGATGTTCAGCGTATCATCGGTCTTGAACGTAGTGCGGTCGATGACGGCATCCCGCTTGAAACGGAACACCACATCGCCATACCATCCAGCACTGGCTGTCATGGCAGCCACCTTGTCCCGTGGGGCAAGATAGCCGTATTTTTCAAAGGTGTCCGCTGATGTTTTTCTGACACTGTCGTAGGGATGCCCGAAATAGGCGGCGGACAGTTTCGCACGTGTATCCGGCGCATTTGCACCTTGCGACGTTCCGGTTTCCATCTGGTTTTTGAAGTGCGTGTCGATGATGGCTTCCACATACTCGCGCCTGACTCGCATGGCCAGATCATTTTCGCTGATGATTTTTTCCAGCTGTCCGTGCATGTACGTCAGAGCGCTGGTGCTGAGATGAAGCGTGCGAACGACATCCTGAATGTACTTGGTCTCCTTGCCAGCAAAGAACTGCAGCGAAAGCGGCAAAGAAGGGTCTCTTGTACCACCTCCAGCCCGATGGCTGGTTCCTCCTCTTCCTCCCATAGCTTACCTCTTTTTCTGCGCGTGCGCAAGTCCAGAGTGGAAGGAAGGGTGCCGTTCGATGTTGCCTGTGCAGCCTTCCGGCACATCACCGAAGAAAATGATCTTCTCAGGTTTTAGGCGTTCTATCATTTCCAGATAACCAGCAAGAAACAGCTTTCGCGCCGATGGCGCTTTCTGCGTTCCCACAGAGGATACCGCTACGGTGCCGCCTACCGGCTCTCCATCGAAGCACCAGTCAAAGCTGTCTTGGTCGCTCCAACAAATGGAGGGGATGACTGTCATGCCGAGGCCCTGCCAATACGCGCCCAGCAGGTGCTTTCGCCAGTGGTTGTAGATTTGTACAGCCACGGGATCATCCGTGAACATGCTGAAATCCGGGGTCATGACTGCCTGAAACTCTCGCAGGAGCAGGGCATACCGCACAGGATCGTGCCATGCCCGCAGGAAAAGGTAATCATCAATGAAAAAGTGAACCCCGTGCGCTTTACGCAGCTTGTCCGTCTTGGCGGCATTAAAGGGAATCCACTGGATTCTTTCTTCCGAGCGCACAGGCGAAATCATCGGAACATCATACTTTCCGACACATTCGAACGCACCCAGCTGCAAATTATGACCGTTTCGATTCAATGCCTCCAATGACAAGGGAATTCACCTCCATGCAAAAGCACACCGACTGCCCGAAAGCTTCCGACAGTGGTGTGCCTGCTTGAAATGGTTGTCTCTGTTACGGTGTGTCCGGCGTAAAGGTCGGTTCGTATACCTCCGTGAGGAAGGTAGCCGCTTTCGCGGCGGTAAAGCCGTTTTCCCCTTCGTCCGCAACCGCCTGATAGCGGTTGTCATGGGTGCGTTTAATGACCTTCCACTCAATCTCGCCTGTCTGGCGGGTCACGCTGGTACCTTCCTTGGTCGCGTAGTTCTCAGTGACAGGCTTTGCGCGAACCTTAAACAGCCACACATAACGATAGGCTCCATTCGACTTCTCCGACTTAAAGCCCACAGCAAAGTACGGCGGGCGATCCGACGCGGTGCGTACCAATACGCCGTTGTCATCAATCTGGTTGCCAAAGATCATCTCCTGGATTTGGAGCGGAATGTCGGCCATTTTTGTCTTGAAGGATAGCTCTGGATCGGGGTACAGCACGTCAAATTCGATGTCATCCGCGTGCTGCACATCGGGGTCGGCGTTGTCCGGAGCGATGGACGCTTCAATCGCGCCCGCCATCAGCTGAAGATCGCCGTAAGTGTGCTCAGTTTCTGTATCTTTGGTCAATGGTGCGATGACCACGTTTTTCAGGCCAATCGTTGACGCGACCTGCGGAGACGCGGTAGGCGTAGTAGACATGTAAATTTCCTCCTGCTACATTTGATCAAGCGCGTCCCGCAGCCCCTCGCGGATGATTTCATAGGCTTCATCCGAGCGGGTGTCGTAAGCGGGACGAATAAAGGGATGCGCGGGTGCGGGCGCGGGGCCTCCATGGCCGTACTCCACAGGCGTGGCGTAGTACGCGCCTTCCTCCTTACGGTGTACGCCAATGGTGATGCTCCTGCCGCTGTTCCCGCGCTTGCGTACCTTGCCAGTCTGGATCGAACGGTTCAGCACGCCGGTAATGATTTGGGGATTACTGGATGCGTTGGCCTTCATTTGCTCGTAGATGGGTGCGGCTGCCGCTTCCAGTATCTTCTTGGCGACCGGAGCGCCCGCGCCGTCCGCGTCCATGCGGTTGGCCATGCCCGCGATGTCCGTCATCAGTCTGTCAAAGCCATCCGTCTCAAGGAGCATGTGGCACCTCCGTTCTCAGACACCACGTCCATTGCACGGCGTATTGCCGTGTGGCTGTGTCGTATTCGGGCTGGTTATAGCCACGGTCGCTCTCCTCCACGATGGAAAAGCCCGCCGCGTACATGGCCTGCCGGATGCGATTCGCCGTCTCGGTAGGGTCGATATCGCTCCACAGGTTCAGGTACACATAGGTGCGATACGAAGTCACCTGATCGTCCTGATGGCTGGCTTCGGTCATGGTGGTGGAATACACGGCATACTGCAAAGGCGGGTTCTGGTTGGCTGTCGTTGCCCGCCAGACGCCCGCCATAACCGGGATGCCGACATTCCTGAGCGCCTCCTGTACCTCTTTCATCAGCCGCTCACCCCTTCGGAGACGGAGGCTTTCAGACCCAGATAGGTATTGCGGAAGCCATACTCGCCAAGCGTGGAGATGAACCATTTCTTATCGCGGAATCGCACCCACATGCCGGGAACGATGTCCGAACGATAGCGGATGGTGAAGTTGACCACAGCCTCGGTATTCATCACGTCGGCGCTTCGGTAGTGCTGGTTTCCGGCATCCGTAACGGCTGCCCACACCTTGCACAGCACATGGTCGGTCGGCTCCGGGAAGCCGTTCTCGTTGATGGCGTTCTCCGTGTATCCGATCTCCACCAGATGCCGGAGACTGCCCGGGTGCGGGTTGGCTTCAAAGTTTTTGTAACCGCGCAAGCATGGTCACCTCCATTAAAACATCTTCTGTGGGTCGCGGTAGGGATAGAGCAGGTTTTCAAACGCGATGCGCATGGTGCCGTATACCGTCCGGTCAGGCACATCGCGGTTCTCGTAGTAGTGGCCGACAAAGAGCAGGATCGCCAAGCGGACAGGCTCAGGCGCGGAGTCGGAAAACTGTACCCGGCAGTAATCCTCAGCCGTCGCCTGAGCCTGTTTGATGAGGTTCGCCAGATAGGCGTCCTCTTCGTCGTGCTGGATGCGCAGATGGGTTTTTACCTCGTCCACGGTGACGATCATAGCGCGTCACCTCAATCAGAGGTATTTTCAGCAGCGGCCATGTAGCCCGCCGTGCGCAGCGCCACCAGCAAGCTGTTGAAGCTGTCCTTCAGCGCTACCACAGTGGTCGCCTCCGTATCGGCCATGTAGCTGATCTGAGGGAAAGGCTCCGCCTGAGCAAACAGATCGTCGCCACCCTCAATCGTCGCGCCGGGAAGGAAAGTCAACTTTCCTCCAATCACCAGCTCATTGCCGCCATGGGCAAAGTAGTTATGTGTGTTGCGGGTTGCATCCGACATGGTTCATCCTCCTTACGAAGCCTTCATCTGCAGCACCTTGACCGCTTCGGGCAGGATGAGCTTGCCGTCCACGCGCTGGGAGGCGAGGAAACCCACCTGACCCGTCGTGGCATACAGCTCGTTGAGGCGCTTGAAGCTGCGGCCTTCGCGGTCTGCTACCCAATAATAGCCCAGATCGCCAAACAAAATGGGTTTCTCACCCGCGGTCGCGGCAGGTACATAACTGGATGTATAGACCGGGCGGTTCAGAATTGTATCAGGCGTGCCAGCGCTTACGGAAGGCTGCCAGATGTAATCGCCATTGCCGTTCTTCAGCTTGCGAAGCAGCTTCACCGTGCTGTCATTCATGATGAACACAGAGTTGCGGCGGTACGGCGCGCGCAAACTATAATAGAGATCCATCACTTCATCGAAGGTCAGAGCGGTGGCGCTTGCGGCGGTCACGCCAACTTGCGCCCCGTCGTTAAACAAAACGCCTGTCGGTTTGCCTTTCCCATCGCCGTTAAAGAACGCATTCTCCTCGGCGGCGCCAATGCGGCGGGCAAACTCGCGGGCGATGTAGCTGGGCACATCGAACACGGAGTCGTTCAGCAGTTCCTCGCTGACCTTGATCATGGTCGCCAGCTTATACGCGCCGATGGACACCTGACCGAAGCTGTCATCACTCTCGGGATAGGCGGCTTCCTCGTCGATCCACGAGGCGGTGCCCTTGGAGGCCACGACTGGAATCTTGCGGTCGCCGGAGCTGGTGGTGATGACGTGCGCCAGCTGGCGGAAGATGTTCTGCTCCTCAAGGGCGTCGATTAGGGTGTGCTCGTATTCGTCCGGGACGAGATAGCCGCCCTCGCTCTCGGTGCCGACCTGAAGGGCATTGAACACCTCGTGCGGCACAGACTTGGAGCGCATCACGCGCCAGAAGGCGGTCTTATACTCGTCCGAGGCGCGTCCAGACTTGGTCTTGCCGTCCATTACTCCCGGCTTATCGGTGATCGGAGAGCTGGTAGGCTGATCCAGCTCCCGGTCGATGGCCGCCTGACGCTCCAGCCGCTCGATCTCTTTGCCGAGATTCACCACGTCCGCTTCCATCTTGTCATAGGTCGCCGCGTCCTCGGCGGACATCATGCCGTCCGCGCCGCGCTTGCTGTCCAGAAACGCCTTGGCGGCGTCCCACGCCTTTGCGCGCTTTTCGCGCAGAGTAAGAATCTGATTCATACATTTTCCTCCTTTTTCGTAGGCCCCGCATCGCGGGGCTGTAGTGAGCGAAACTTGTTGAGCGAAGGAAACGCCGGGCGACTATCTGTCGCACGGTGCGGAGTATAAAAGCGACAGCCTCTTTTCGAGGTCTGCCGCCTTCACTCGGTTGTCGGGTTTGGGGATTTGGGCCTTCAACTTATCCAGGAGGGAGTTTGTCACCGCCCTGCGGGAAAAGGTGAAGCTGTCGGTAAAAAAGCCCTCGTGAGGCTGCGCCTGCTGTTTATCCGTGAACAGGATTTCATCACAGAAGCCCATCTCCTTGGCCTTGTTGGCGTTCATCCACGTTTCGCCGTCCATGAGCGCGGAGAGCTGTTCGCGGGGCAGGCTGGTCTTGATCTCGTAGGCGTTGATGATGCTCTCCTTGACCTCGTCCAGCAGCTGGATGGCCTTGCGCATCTCCGCGCTGTCGCCCATGGCCACGGTGAGCGGGTTGTGGATCATCATGAGAGAAGTAGGCGACATGCAGACCTTGCTGCCCGCCATGGCGATCACCGAGGCCGCGCTTGCGGCGAGGCCGTCCACCTTGACGGTCACGTTACCGGGATAGTCCATGAGCATGTTGTAAATCTGCGCGGCGGCCACACAATCGCCACCGGGACTGTTGATCCATACAGTGATGGGGCCAGTATCCGCCATGAGGTCGGCCTTGAACAGTGCAGGCGTCACGTCATCCTCAAACCAGCTCTCCTCGGCGATGGCTCCCTCAAGTCGCAGGACGCGTTGGTCGGGAAAGGTTTCGTCTCTGATCCAATTCCAGAATTTCTTCACTTGGGTTCCTCCTTCGGTCGTTTGGTGTGGCGGGCGTTGGCAGGCTCGCCATCTGACTCAGTTTGTTCCTCCTGTGGCTCCGGTTCTGTGGCCTTCATCGCGGAAACCAGCAGGTTGATGCCCGCCAGCGTGATGGGGATCATATTGCCGTTCACCAGATACTCGTTGCCACCGTTCTCGTCTGGGATGGGATTCATGTTTTCCAGTTCCCGGATGTCGTTGGCGCTCATCCACCCGTTTTGGCGGGCGATGGCATAGCCCTCCATGCGGCTCTTGTAGTCGCCGCGCATCAGGCCGTCCATGTTGAACTGCACAAAAAAGCGCCCCTTCTCCGAATCGGAGAAAAGAGCGCGGTTCATGGCCTGTTCGATGCGTACCAGCCACGGGCGGATGGTGTGAACGGCGAACGAGATGCCCTGATGCTCGATATTGGAAAACGTCGCGTGTTCCAGATCGCCTACCAGATGGGGAGGCACGCGATAGATGCGGCAGATCTCCGCCACCTGAAACTTGCGCGTCTCGAGAAACTGCGCCTCGTTGTTGGGCATGGAAATGGGCGTGAACGTCATGGCCTCTTCCAGAATGGCCACCTTGCCCGAATTGCCGGAGCCGCCATAGGCCGCGTTCCAGCTCTCCCGCAGCCGCTTGGGGTCTTTGACCGTGTTGGGGTGCGTCAGCACGCCGGAGGGCCGAGCGCCGTTCTGGAAGAACTTGCTGCCGTACTCCTCGGCGGCGATGCCCAGGCCCACCGCGTTCTTTTCAAGGGCAATCGGGCTGTAACCGACCACGCCGTCGAAGCCGATGCCGGGGATATGCAGCACCTCCGAGGGATCAAGCCGCACGGTTTTGCCATCCGAGGTGGTATAGGTGTACGTCAGGATGCCCTTGCTGTCCCGATCCACCTCCATCTGCTCCGGCAGCAGCGGATACAGCCCCACAATACCGTTTCGGCCTGTTCGGATGATCTGGCTGTAGCTGTTGCCCCACAGGAGCAGATGGCTGAGCATGGTTTCCCGCCAGACGAACGAGGTCATCTCGGGGTTAGGCTCATCGTGGAGCAAATGCTGCAATGGATGCTGCGTCGCTTTCGTGCTGCCGCCCTCCGTGCTTTCGTACACATTGAGCGGCAGGCTGGCAATGGTTTCGGCGATGACGCGAACGCAGGCGTACACCGTGGTGAGCTGCACCGCCGTTCGGGCCGTGACCGATTTGCCAGCGCCGCTGGAACCGAAGTAGAAGGTTGGCGCGGAGCTGACTGTGTTTTGGGGCTTGTCCCGTGCCTTGAACAGACCTGTAAAGGGATTTTTCATGCACACCTCCGAATCAGAAATTCACTTTTACTTCGACCGTGCAGATCGTATCATTTCGATTGCCGCCATGCGGAACAAGCAAAACACGCTGCATTTCAAATCCTCGTTTCAGACCCATGCCCATACTGTTCCAACCAAAACACAGCGCCTTGCCACCCGGACGCAGAATGCGGGCACATTCATCTTTGGCACGGCTCCAAAACGTCGCCTTACCATCCCAGCGAAGCTCGCCCGTGATGCCATCGTAGCATTCGCGTACCTGTCTGGGCGAGTAGGGAGGATCGAACAGCACACCGTCCACGCTGCCATCTTCAAACATGGCTAAGAAGTCCAACGCATCCATGTGATAATCCGCTTCATGGACAGGGTTTAAGTCATTCCTTATGGATGCGGGGGAATATCGGCCCGCGAAAGGGTCAATCCAGATCCCATCCGTCATTTCCTGCTCCAGCAGCTCTCTGACGGGACGAATAGAAAATGTCCATGCGCTTGGCATAGCCCATTTGCGCTCAATCAGCATCATCGCTCCCTCTTTCTCACAAGCCTAAACCAGTCTTTTCATCGTGGCATCCCTTGCAAAGCGGCTGCCAGTTGTTTTCGTCCCAGAATAGTTCCTGATTGCCTCTGTGTGGGATCACATGATCCACCACGGTCGCGGGCGTGAGCTTTCCCTGCCGCATGCACTCCGCGCACAGCGGATGCTTGCGCAGGAATCGCTTTCTCGCCGCGCGCCAGCGGCTGTCGTAGCCGCGCTCGGCGGCATTGCCTCGAAGCCTATCCGTACTGAGCTCGGCATGAGTCTTACAATACACGCCGCTGTCGCACAGATTCGGGCACCCCGGATACCGGCATGGCCTTTTCGGCGCTCTCGGCATATTTCACCTCATATAAAAAGCAGCCCGCGAT
>CAZRLM010000118.1:0-8726 GCA_964600835.1 uncultured Oscillospiraceae bacterium | reverse complement strand
CCATTCCATTTTGGTGGATTCCGGCGCGACGCTGCTGATGTACGGCATGGGCGAAACGAGCATTCTGGAGTGCGCGTCCTGGGTCGCGCGCGGGATGAATCCCGCCGAGCTGGCCGGAATTCGCGGCATCTGCTATCTGTCAAAAACGCCGGACAGCCGGGCGCTGCCCCTGCCCTCCCACGCGGAGGTAACGACAGACAAGCGCCGGTATTGCGAGGCGTTCCTCATCCAATATGAGGAGCAGGACGCGATTCGCGGCAAGCGGCTCTGCCAGCAGCAGGATACCGACCGCTATCTGATCCAGAACGAGCCGCCGCTGCCCCTGACCCGCGCTCAGCTCGACGCGGTTTATGACCTGCCCTACACCCGCCGCTGGCATCCGATGTACGACGCAGCGGGCGGCGTGCCCGCGCTGCAGGAGGTTGAGTTCTCCATCGCCTCGACGCGCGGCTGCTTCGGCTCGTGCAGCTTCTGTGCGATCACCTTCCATCAGGGGCGGATCATCCAGTCCAGAAGCCCAGAGTCCATTCTCCGCGAGGCGAAGCTGCTGACCAAACTCCCCAACTTCAAGGGTTATATTCACGACGTGGGCGGCCCGACCGCCAATTTCCGCCAGCCCGCGTGCAGAAAGCAGCTCAAGCAGGGCGCGTGCAAAAACAGGCAGTGTCTGTTCCCTACGCCCTGCAAAAATCTGGAGGTTTCCCATGCCGAGCTGACGGACATTCTCCGCCGTCTGCGCGCGCTGCCCGGCGTGAAGAAGGTATTCATCCGCTCCGGGCTGCGGTACGACTACATCATGGCGGACAAGGATTCCACCTTCCTGCGCGAACTGTGCGCCCATCACATTTCCGGACAATTGAAGGTCGCGCCGGAGCACGTCTGTCCCTATGTATTGGACAAGATGGGCAAGCCGGGACGCGAGATGTACGACGCGTTCGTCAACCGGTACAAGGAGATCAACCAGCATCTGGGAAAGAAACAATACCTGATTCCTTACCTGATGTCCAGCCATCCGGGAAGCGATTTGAACGCCGCGATCGAGCTGGCCTGCTACCTGCGGGATACCGGCTTCTCCCCCGAGCAGGTGCAGGACTTTTATCCCACCCCCGGCACGCTGAGCACCTGTATGTTCTATACAGGGCTGGATCCCCGAACGATGAAGCCGGTGTACGTCGCCCGCTCTCCGGAGGAAAAAGCCATGCAGCGGGCGCTGATGCAGTACCGCGCGCCCCGCAATCAGCCGCTGGTACGCAAGGCGCTGCGTCTGGCCGGTCGGGAGGATCTGATCGGCTACGGTCGCAGCTGCCTTGTGCCGCCCGAAAGGGAACCGCGGTCTGTTTCTTCCCGTCCTGCCCGACCGATCGTCGGCCACGGACGCGATTCCCGACAGGCAAATCGCCCCAGAAAAAAGCGAACATAAAAAGCGCCGCTTCCTGCAAACAGACGCAAGGAAGCGGCGTTTCGTTTACACGCCTCGCATGGGCATCAGGAGATTGCGAACCAGGCCGTCCGCGACCTCCGCCCACTCCTCCAGACGGACGATCTCGACGCTGCCGTAGGGGGCGTCCAGCAGCACCTCGACGGCGCGGCGATATTTTTCCAGGATCGTCAGCAGCGTGCCAATGTCATACCGCTGCGCTTTGCGCACGCTGTCCAGCAGATGCAGCGCCGTTTCCAGCCAGCAGCGGTTGACCAGTGAGAGCACCAGTCCCGCAAGTTCCTGTGCCGGAGGACAGATCACGCCGTCGTCCTGCGCAAGGGCCATCTCACGCTCCAAAATGGGTTCAAATTCCGCCGCAAGCGCCTCCTGATAGCTGACGCGCAGCGCCCGACCCTCCGGTTTTTCGAGCAGCGGAAGAATCATGTTCAGGAAGGAGGCTTCCTCTCGCCGGAGGGGAATCATGCCGTAGAGCACGCAGTTCAGGCGCGCCATATCATCCGTCAGCGCAGCGAGACTGTCCTCCGTGCGCGCGGCGGCCCGTTCGGCGCGCTGGGTGCACAACGTGTCCAGCACCATTTCCTTGCTGGCAAAATGATGGTAAAAGCCGCCCTTGCTGGCGTGAAGCACGTCCAGAATGTCCTGAACGCTGGTCGCTTCATAGCCCTTTGTGCAGAACAGCCGCTCCGCCACCGCCAGCATTTCCTGGCGCTTTTCGTCCCCTTTGCGCATACGGGATCTCCTCCTCCGTCCATCGCCCGCCATACAGTATAAGCCGGATGAGGTTTCCCGTCAAGAGAAACCGACCCTTGTCCTCAAAAAGAGACGTCAGGTTGCGAAACCAAAGTCTGTTTTGTGATCAGTCGCGCTGTTTTCCGAGCCTGCGCTGTGCGAGCTTGACCAGCTCCACCATCGGAATGATGCAGAAGGCCAGCCCCAGGGCAATCGCGTACTCCTTCAGGGAGATCGACGTAAAACCGAACGCGGTCACAAGCCACGGCACATAGATCACCGCCGTGGTCAGGATCAACGCGCCGATTGCGCCGCCCCAGAGCCACAGGTTCTGCTTTTTCAGCGCAAAGACGCTTCCGCGCAGCGAGCGCATATTGAACGCCTGGAAGATCTCCGCCATGGACATCGTGAGAAAGGCCATCGTCATGCCGTCCGGGCTGTTGGTGATTTCCCACACGCCCGACTCCAGATAGTGGCCGATCAGGTACGCGGCAATCGTCAGCAGGGAGACCAGCAGCCCCTGATACGCAATGTCCCCGCCTACGCCGCCGGCAAAGATGCCCTCTTCCGCGCTTCGAGGCTTGCGCTTCATGGCGTTCTCTTCGCCAGGCTCCATCCCCAGGGCCAGCGCCGGGAGGCTGTCGGTGATCAGGTTGATCCACAGGATATGCGCGGGCTTCAAAATGGTGAATCCCAGCATGGTCGCCGCGAAAATGCTGATGACCTCGCTCAGGTTGGAGGAGAGGAGGAACTGAATCGACTTGCGGATATTGTCGTAGATCCGCCGCCCTTCCTCGACTGCCGATACGATGGTCGCGAAGTTGTCATCGGCCAGAATCATGTCCGCGACGTTCTTCGTCACGTCCGTTCCCGTGATGCCCATGCCCACGCCAATGTCGGCCGCCTTGATGGAGGGCGCGTCGTTCACGCCGTCCCCCGTCATGGCCGTGACCTTGCCGCGCCGCTTCCAAGCCTCGACAATGCGTACCTTGTGCTCGGGCTGCACACGAGCATACACCGAGTAGCGCTCAATGACCTCGTCCAGCTGCGCGTCCGTCAGCTTGTTCAGCTCGCTGCCCATAATCGCCTCGCTTGCGTCGGTCAAAATGCCCAAATCCCGAGCGATGGCGACCGCCGTATCAATGTGATCGCCGGTGATCATGATTGCGCGAATGCCGGCCTCGTGGCACTCCTGCACCGCCGCCTTGACCTCCGGCCGGATGGGATCAATCATGCCCGTCAGCCCGACAAAGGTCATGTCACGCTCAATCGCCGTATCACGCGTGTCCTCCGGCAGCTCGACGTACTCAACCATCGCCAGCGCCAGCACCCGCAGCGCCCGATCCGCCATGCGCTTGTTCTCCGCCATCACGCGCCCGCGCGCCTCGTCGTCCAGCGGCTGAACGCCATCTTCCGTCAGGATGCTTGTGCAGCGCGCCAGAATCTCGTCCGGCGCCCCCTTCGTGTACTGCGTCACGCCCTTTTGTGTGCGGTGCAGGGTCGACATCATCTTCCGCATCGAGTCGAAGGGCGCTTCGGCTGCACGGGGCGTTTCCGCCTTCATGTCGTCCTTGTTCAGCCCTTCCTTCGCGGCGAAGTTGACCAGCGCGCACTCCGTCGGCTCACCGACGGCCTCGCCATGCTCGTCCAGCTCCGCGTCGGAGCACAGGCTCATCCCGCGAGCCAGCAGCGCGCGATCCGCCCCGCTCGTCTCCACGACGGTCATCCGGTTCTGCGTCAGCGTGCCCGTCTTATCCGAGCAGATGATTTGCGCGCAGCCCAGCGTCTCCACGGCGGTCAACCTGCGGATGACGGCGTTGCGCTTAGCCATCTTCGTCACGCCGATGGACAGCACGATCGTCACCACTGCCGCCAGGCCCTCCGGAATCGCGGCGACGGCCAGGCTGACGGCCATCATGAAGGTGTTCAGCGCCACGTCCATGTTCAGCGCGCCGGCGCGCCACACGCCGACAGCGAACATCACCACGCAGATCGCCAGCACCAGCCAGGTCAGCGTGTGGCTGAGCGCAGCCAGCTTGCGCTGAAGCGGTGTGCTCTCGTCCTGCGCCCTGTTCAGTGCGTCGGCGATGCGGCCCATTTCCGTGCCCATGCCCGTGTCGCACACCACCGCAGTTCCGCGGCCATACACGACCGTCGAGCCCATGTAGAGCATATTTTTTCGGTCGCCCAACGAAATGTCCTCGCCCGCGAGCTCGGCTTCCGACTTCTCCACCGGCACGGACTCGCCGGTCAGCGCGGCTTCCTCCACCTTCAGCGACGCGCACTCGATGATTCGCGCGTCCGCCGGCACCGCGTCGCCGGCCTCCAGATGAATCACATCGCCGGGCACCAGCGTGTCGCTCTTGACCTGTGTCAGCCGCCCGTCGCGCATGACCTTCGAGGTGGCCGCCGTCATCGTTTTCAGTGCGGCGATCGCCTCCTCGGCCTTGCTCTCCTGCACCACGCCCATGACGGCGTTGAGCACAACGACAAACAGGATGATGAACACGTCCGCCAGCGATTCGCCCGAATATGCGGACGTAACGCCGGACAGTGCCGCAGCCACCAGCAGCACGATGATCATCGGGTCGGCCAGCTGCCGGAGAAAGCGGTGCGCCAGGCTTTCCTTCTTGCCCTCCGTCAGTCGGTTCGGCCCGTGCTTTTCCAGCCGCTGCGCTGCCTCCTGGCTTGTCAGCCCCTCCGGCGCGCTTTGAAGCGATCGCAGGGCTTCGGTTGTCGTTTCCTGATAGATCTTCATGGAAACACGGCTCCCTTCGTTTTTCTGTAAAAAGAAGACCCACATACCGCATTCCCGGCTTCCAAGCCGGAATCTGCCGTATATGAGTCTCGTTCTTTAATGCAAGCCAGGCCAACGCGGGCCGTGCGGAAACTTTGTTGACTTGCCACGCGGAATGCGCGAACTACTCCCTCACGGGTATTCTTTTCGTGTGGTATTGTACGCGCATTTCCCGCGGCTGTCAATGGACAAACGGGCAGTTTTGTCCAGCTTACGCTTCCTCAATGGCGGAAACAGGACAGCTTTCTTTGGCAACCGCCGCCATCTCCTCCGCGTCGGGCGACGCGGGCGCGTCGATGGCCTGCGCTACGCCCTCCTCCGTCATGGCGAACACCTCCGGGCAGGTGTTGGCGCACAGACCGCAGCCAATGCACCGTTCGTTGACAAAATACCTCATCCAAGTGCTCCTTTCCCGGGAAGGCTGTCCCGGTCAGTTCAGAATGCGGCCGTCGGTGGACAAGGTCACCACCTGCGAGGGCACCGTTTTGCCGCTGCGGCGGATGGCCTCCATCGCCGCGCGCTCGATGCCGCCGCAACATGGCACCTCCATGCGCACCACGGTCAGGCTTCTGATCTCATTGCGGGCGATGATTTCCGTCAGCTTGTCCGAATAATCAACGCCGTCCAGCTTCGGGCAGCCAATCAGCGTGATCCGCCCGCGCATGAAGTCCTCATGAAAGCTCCCGCAGGCGTAAGCCGCGCAATCCGCCGCCAACAGCAAGTCTGCCCCATTCAGGTACGGCGCATTCACCGGCGCGAGCTTCAATTGCACCGGCCACTGACGCAGCCAGGAAGCGCCGCTGCTTTTGGGCGCGGTTGACGCCTCCTGCGGACGGGAAAGCACCCGCGCCCGGCTGCCCGGGCAGCCGCCCGTGGGCATATCGGCACGCTTGTGCTGCCGAACGGCGGCCTCGTCATAGGCCGCGGCCTCCCGCTCTACAAAGGAGATCGCGCCCGTGGGGCACGCAGGCAGACAGTCCCCCAGCCCGTCACAGTAATCGTCCCGCATCAGCCTGGCCTTGCCGTCCACCATGGCGATCGCGCCCTCATGGCACGCCTTCGCGCACAGGCCGCAACCATTGCACAGTTCCTGATTAATCTCAATAATCCGTCGAATCATCGTCATTCCTCCCGGCTTTGTCTGATTGCGGCATCAGTATACGGCAGAATCCGCAAAAAGTCGGTTGGAATTACAACGTGCATCGCGTTTTGCTTTTGTCAATTTTCGGTTGACATCAAGCAGATAATTGGGCATAATGAAGCAAAACCAACGCTTTGCCGTCAAGAAAGAAGGGCGTCGATGGACGGGCTTTTTTTATCCGCCACTCCGCTGTTTTCCGGCTGCTCGCCGGAGGAAATCGGCGAAATGCTGCGCTGCCTGAGCGCCTCCCGCTGCGTCTATGGCCGGGGCGAGGTGATTCTGCAAGCAGGGCAGAAAGCAGAGGAAATGGGTATTGTGCTTTCCGGATGCGTGCAGCTTGAGATAGACGACGTTTGGGGCCGCCGAAGCATCATCGGTCAGGCCGAGCCTGGCGACGTATTCGCGGAAACCTATGCCTGTGCGCCGGACGCGCCGCTGATGGTCAACGCCGTCGCCGTCCAGAAAAGCGAAATTCTTTTTCTGAACGCCGCCTGCCTGCTCCAAACCTGCCCGACCGCCTGTCCTTATCACACGCGGCTGATTCAAAACCTGCTGGCTGTCACCTCCCAAAAAAGCCTGGCCCTCTCCCGGCGTATTCTGCACACGTCCCAGCGGAGCATCCGGGAAAAGCTGCTATCCTACCTCTCCTACGAGGCAAAGCTTCAGGGGACGCGAAGCCTCCGCATTCCCCTCAACCGGCAGCAGCTGGCGGATTACCTCAGTGTGGACAGAAGCGCCCTTTCCGCTGAAATGAGCCGGATGAAGCGCGACGGATTGATTGATTACGAGCACAACCGCTTCATCCTGCGTGCACAGGCGTAAGCTGTCCCTCGATTTTCTTCATCGCCTCCGTTAACTGGCGGGCCGACTCCGCAAGCGCCCGGTGTTCCTCGTCGTCCAACGCGATTTCCAGCACCGACTCCACGCCGCGCTTGCCGACGATGGAGGGTACGCTCAGGGCAATATCCCGCATTCCGTACTGCCCCGTCAGCACGGTAGACACGGGCAGCACCGCGCGTTCATCCTTGACGATGCACTCCGCGATGCGCGCCACCGCCATGGCGATGCCGTAGTAGGTCGCGCCCTTTTTACGGATGATCTCATAGGCGCTCTCCCGCACGTCGCAGTCAATCTGTCCCATGACCGGCGACGGATTCTGCACGCCGCGCAGCGCAAAGAAGTGCGGCAGGTCGATACCGGAGACGTTCGCGCCGCTCCACACCGCCACCTCGCTGTCCCCATGCTCCCCGATAAGAAACGCGTGCACGCTGCGGCTGTCCACCGCGAGGCGCTGCCCTAACAGGTACTTCAGCCGCCCGGTATCCAGCACCGTGCCGGAGCCGATCACCCGATTGACCGGATATCCGGATAATCGCTGCGCCGCCCAGGTGAGCACATCCACCGGGTTGGACACCATCAACAGGATGCCCCCGAAGCCGGTCGGGCTCAGCCGCTCCAAAATGGATCGGAGGATCACGATGTTCCGCCCGATCAGCTCCAGCCGCGTCTCCTCGGGCTTCTGTCCTGTCCCTGCGGTGATGATCACCAGCGCCGCGTCCGCCAGGTCGTCATAGCTGCCGGCGTAGATGTCCATCGCTGCGGTGTAAGGCAGGCCGTGGCTTAAATCCATTGCCTCGCCCTCCGCCTTCTCCCGGCAGCTATCAAGCAACACCAGCTCAGAAAAGATCGCCCGCTGCATGAGACTGAAAGCAATTGACGCGCCGACATGGCCGCAGCCGATAATCCCCGCTTTTCTTGGATTCATGTGCATCCGCTCCTTCCAACCAATAGCTTTCGCCGGAGACGCGGTTTTGATGCCATCGGAAGGCTTTGAAAAACAGCAAAACAAAAGAACAGCGCAAAAAAAACTCTTTCTGCGCTGCCTTTCGACTGTTTTCATCTCTCAGCTGTGAGATTGGTTCGTCTTACTTTTTTGTGACCACCACGCCGCCGGTTTTCCAAATGCTGTTCGCGGGCACAACGCCGCGCACGCAGCTGAGCGGATAGATGTTGCTGCCGCGACCAATCACCGTGCCGGGGTTCAGCACGCTGTTGCAGCCGACCTCCACGCCGTCGCCCAGCATCGCGCCGAACTTCTTGAGGCCGGTTTCGATATTCTCCTCACCATTGTGAACCACCACCGGCCGCTTGTCGGACTTGACGTTGGAGGTAATCGAACCAGCCCCCATGTGCGACAAATAGCCCAGAATGCTATCGCCAACATAATTGTAGTGCGGCGTCTGCACCCGGTCAAACAGGATGACGTTCTTCAGCTCCACCGAGTTGCCCACCACGCAATGATCGCCCACCAACGCCGCGCCCCGGATGAACGCGCCGTGGCGCACTTCCGTTTCCGCGCCGATGACGCAGGGCGCGCCCAGATACGCCGTCGGCGCGACGGTGGCGGTAACGTGTACCCACACCTCCGGCGACACCTCGCGGTACTGCGCCGGGTCAAGCCGCTGGCCAAGCGCGCGGATCATTTCCTTGATACCGGCCAACGCCTCCCAGGGGAACTCATAGGCAGACAGGTAGTCCGCCGCCAGCGTATGCGTCAGGTCAAACAGCTCCGTTGTTTTGAACATTGCAATCGCTCCTTTCGGCTGTTCAGGGAACCA
>CAZRLM010000117.1:0-8735 GCA_964600835.1 uncultured Oscillospiraceae bacterium | reverse complement strand
TCGACGAGCAGTCCATCCCGCTGGGCTACGACTCCGAGAGCAACTGGTTCATCACCATGTGCGAGCAGAACCAGTCCCCCTACACCTCCGCCAGCGAGCCTTACTTCCTCTTTGACAACGAGGTCAACCGCAACACCATGAAGCGTTTCCGCGAGTGGTATCAGAAGGGCTACCTGACCACCCAGTCCCTCTACGGCGCGTACACCTCCGGCCTGTTCACCTCTACCGACGCGATGAAGAGCTATATGTCCATCGGCTCCTCCGCCGGCGCGGTGCATCAGCGTCCCGCGACCGACGCGGACGGCAACTATCCCTTCGAGGTGGGCATCGCTACCATTCCCCAGGTGAGCGCTGACAACAAGAAGGTCATCTCCCAGGGTCCCAGCGTCTGCATCTTCAAGAAGGACAACCCGCAGGAGGTCGTCGCTTCCTGGCTGTTTGTCAAGTTCCTGACCACCAGCGTGGAGTTCCAGGCGGAGTTCTCCATGGCCTCCGGCTATGTGCCCGTGCTCAAGTCCGTGGCGGAAAACCCCGCGTATGCCGAGTTCCTGGCTAAGGCGGACGGCGGCAACTATGTGTCCGCGCTCTCTGCCAAGGTCTGCCTGGAGCAGGCGGACGCCTACTACACCTCTCCCGCCTTTAACGGCTCCACCGAGGCTCGCACCCAGGTCGGCGCGCTGCTGTGCGCCTGCCTGAGCGGTACCGGCGACGCGGATACCGTGATCGACAACGCCTTCAGCACCGCGATGGAGGAATGCGAGTACGCGGTTTGGTAAGATGAAGCACCTGATTCGCTTCGCGCTGGCGCTGGCGATGCTGCTTTGCGCGGCGGGCTGCGGCATGGCCGAGGAAACGGTCGACTATGCCGCGTCCGTCCGGCTTGACCTGAATAGCGAAACGGTCAAGGCCCAGGTCAGCGTGAGAACCTTCGTGGATGGCGACACCACCCACTTTGACGTGCCGGATACCGTGTCGCCCACGGGCGTGCTCAAGGCCCGGTATCTGGCCGTCGACACGCCCGAGTCCACCGGCCGGATCGAGGAGTACGGCAAGAAAGCCTCCGAGTTCACGCGGGAAAGGCTCAGCGCGGCGACCGACATCCTCATCGAGAGCGACGACGATCGGTGGCGTCTGGACGCGACCGGCAGCCGCTATCTGGTGTGGGTGTGGTACAAAACCGCGGAGAGCGACGAATACCGCAACCTGAACATCGAGCTGTTGCAGTTGGGCCTTGCCCGCGCCAACTCCTCCAAGCAGAACCGGTACGGCGACGTGTGCATGGCTGCCATTGAGCAGGCCCGCGCGCAAAAGCTGAACGTGTACTCCGGCGAACCCGACCCGGACTTCTACTACGGCGATGCGATCGAGCTGACGCTGCGGGAGCTGCGCGCGCATCCTGAGCAGTACGACGGCAAAAAGGTGGCCTTCAAGGGTGTCATCACCGTAAACCACAACAACGCCGTCTATGTGGAGGACTACGACGCGGAAACCGGCCTGTACTTCGGAATGCAGGTGTACTACGGCTTCAACCTGAACGGCGCGGGGCTGGAAATCCTCCGTGTGGGCAACGAGGCCCGCATTGTGGGCACGATGCAGTTCTACGAGGCCGGCGGCGTCTGGCAGGTGTCCGGGCTGAGCTACCGCATGATGAAGCCGGACGATCCGGGCAACCTGCAAAAGCTCTCCGACGGCCATGAACCGTCCTACGCGCTGACGTCGGCCGCGACCCTCGTCAGCGGAACGGTCGCCCTGCCGGGCGGCGAAACGTACCCCTGCGCCCAACTGGCCCAGGCCACCTCGGTGGAGGTGCGGGGCCTGACGGTGCGGGACGCGGTCGCCGACGGGGACGCATTGATCCTCCTGTGCGAGGGCGAGGGCGAGGCGCTGCGGGTGCGCCTGACGGCGTTGTCCGCGCCCGACGGTACCTCCGTCAATCCGGCACAATTTACGGGCAAAACCATCGACGTGCGGGGAATCGTCGGCTTTGCCGGCGACGACGCGCAGATCGAAACGTATGCCCTCCGCCACATCATCCTCAACGACTGATAAAGGAGCATTGACATGAAGAAATTCATTGCGGTACTGTCCCTGCTGCTGTGCGTGTGCCTGTGCGTCACCGCCGCCTGCGCCGAAAGCACGGACGCTGACCTGAAGGCCGCGCGGGCCTACCTGCGCACGATGTACCGGAGCGCGACCGAGACGACCCCCGTCGACTACGAGGTGGTCGGCGTGGTCAACATTGGCGGCGTGGAATTCCCCATCACCTGGACGACCGATAACGAGGCCGTGAAGGTGGTTCCCGGCGACAACAAGATGGTCACCATCGACGTGGACGAGAAGAACCCCGAAGAGGTGGCGTATGTGCTGACCGCGACGATCGCCAACGCCGCCGGCGAGACGGTGGAAGTCTCCTTCCAGCACAAGGTGCCCGCCGCGATGATTCTCGAGGGCCTGAGCTATGAGGAGATCGTGGCGGCGGCCTACACCCTCGAGGACGGCCTGGCGATGGAGGAAGCGCAGCGCCTGTACGGCACTGTTGTCGCCATCCCCACCGCGTGGAGCGACGAGTATCAAAACATCACCGTCAACCTGCAGATCGGCGAGCTGGTCGACCAGCCCGTGCAGTGCTACCGCCTGACCGGCGAGGGCGCGAAGGATCTGAAGGTCGGCGACAAGATCACCGTGGAAGGCGTCATCAAGAACTACAAGGGCACCATCGAGTTTGACAAGGGCTGCGTGCTGGTCGGCTTCGGCGAGATCGTCAGCCAGGCCGCGATTCTGGACGCGGCCTACGCGCTGGAGGACGGCGCCGCAATGCCCGCGCCCACCGCTTTGGAAGGCGTGATTGCCTCCATCGACACCGCGTGGAGCGACGAGTATCAAAATATCACCGTGACCATCGTGTGCGACGGCAAGGAAGAGCAGAAGATTCAGTGCTACCGCCTGACCGGCGAGGGCGCGAAGGATCTGGCGGTGGGTCAGGAAATCGCCGTGGCCGGTACCGTCAAGAACTACAAGGGCACCATCGAGTTTGACAAGGGTTGCCAGCTGATCCCCGTGGGCAGCGCGGCGGACGTGCGCGTCGCCATGGCGGCCTACACCCTGGAGGACGGCCTGGCCCAGGACAAGGCGAAGAACCTGACCGGTGAGATCGTCTCCATCGACACCGCGTGGAGCGATGAGTATCAAAACATCACCGTGACCATCGTCCCCGGCGGCATGGCGGACTACAAGATTCAGTGCTATCGCCTGACCGGCGAGGGCGCGAAGGACTTGGCGGTGGGCGACGTGATCACCGTCAACGGCATCCTGAAGAACTACAAGGGCACCATCGAGTTCGACAAGGGCTGCGTCATTGTGAAGTAATCCTTGTTTCCCAAGCGGAACAGCCACGGCAAAACGCCGCGGCTGTTCTGCTTTTTGGTCGTGTCAAAGCTTTTTGTCATGGCTTTTCCTTGATTGTCAAAGAAATTGGATAGACAAACGCGCAAAAACGGCATATCATCCTCCGTGAAATGAACAAAGGAGGGCACACCATGGACATTGCGGAAAAAATCAGGAACGCGCGCGTGCAGCAGAAATACACGCAGGAGCAGGCGGCGGAAAGGCTGCTGGTCTCCCGACAGACGATTTCCAACTGGGAGAACGGGAAGTCCCTGCCGGACATCCTCAGCATCATCAAAATGAGCGAGCTGTACGGGCTGAGCCTGGACGAGCTGGTCAAGGGCGATCAGGCGGTGCTGAAAAAGGTGGAGCGGGATGTTCGGACGGTGAAAACGCAGCGCCGGGTGATTCATTTTGCGTGGCTGGCCATCGCCCTGGGAACGGCGCAGCTCATCCTCGGCGGCCTGTGGGACGGAAACCCGGTGATTGACTTCCTGAACGGAGCGCTGCCCTGGGTGTTCCTCGGCGTGATGACGCTGTCCGCCATCCTGTATCTTCAGCCGGATGAAAAGCAATAAAAAAGCGGCCTCCGCTTCCACGCTTAGCAGGGGAAGCGGAGGTCGTTCACGTTGTGTGAAAGGCGGGTTACTCTGCCCAGAACACCCGGCCATCCTTGCGCGGGGCGGCGGCGGGCGCTTCGCCCTCGACGTACCCGACAGCGCAATGGCCGACGCCTTCCCACTCGCCCTCCACGCCGAGATCCTTCAGCAGCTGCTGAAAATCAGGCTGCTCAAACTCTTCCTTTGCCCGGTGAATCCAGATGCTGCCCAGGCCGAGGGAATGCGCCGCTAACATCATGTTGCCCATGACGAGGCTGCCATCGCAGACGCGCGTCCCGACGTTCTTCGCGGCGAGCACAACCAGAATTACCGGCGCGCCGTAGAACGGGTCGAAGCCCTCCTGCCAGCCGCCGATGCGGCAGTTCGCGGCGGCAATCCTGTCCCGCAGCGCCCTGCTTGTCACCGCCAGCGTGACGGTGGCCTGCCGACCCATGCCGCTGGCGGCGTACAGGCCGGCCTCGATGATCTGATCAAGCGCTTCCTTCGGGGGCATCTCCGCCTTGAAATGGCGGATGCTCCGGCGTTCCTTCATGGCTTTGAGCACATCGTTCATCATGCTGTCCTCCTTGTGGTCGATGGGTTTGCGGGCGTTACCGCTCTGCCAGATAGCGCCGCGCCTCGTCGGCAGTCAGCCGCCGCACCTGGGTGAGGGGATACTCTCTGTATTCCTTCATCCTGAAAACAGGCTTCATGGCCGGGCACGTTTTGCCCGGATTCCTTTGCAGATAGGCCAGCAGGGCCTCGTCGCTTTCAAAGATCTTGTAGGAAAGCCGACCGCTTTCGCCGCGAAGCGCGTAAAGGCCGCAGGGCTTTTTCATCGTGTAGTCGGCGGTTCGCAGATACAGCCTGGCGACGTCCGCCGACTTGAAGGGGAAGTTCCATCGCTGCAAGCCGCGGCTGGGATCGCGCTCGATGCACACGCAGCGCCCGCAGGTTCCGCAGATGTACTGCGTGTGATTTTCCAGGCAGTCCGCCGGATGGAGCAGCGGCGTGATTCTGGGCTGATCCGCATAGCATTCCGTGCACATATTGACGCCTCCTGCGCGCGTTACGCTTCGGTCAGCTGGCGGTACACGTCCCGCGCCGTGCGGTCGATGGTCAGCGGGGTGATGGAGATATATCCGCCCAGCGTCGCGTCGGTGTCCAGCGTGAGATCGCCCTGGTCGCGGTGGACGCAAACACCGGTGGGCTGATACAGCTCGTCGCCGTGGTGCTGGAACACGTCCGAATAATAGGGGCCGCCCTGCTGGGTGACGCGAATGTCGCCGGTGTAGCGTTCGGGGATGTTCACGTTGTACAGGTCGCAGCGCGCAAGCAGCTCCCGGCGGGTGAAGTATGCCCAGACCGCGTCCAGCTGCCGCTCCGCCGTCTCGAAGGTGTCAAAGCCGGTGGAGATCGCCACGCCTTTTAACCCCAGCGCGCCGGCCTCGAATACCGCGCCGACCGTGCCGGAGTAGATGATGTCCATGCCGAGGTTCGGCCCCCGGTTCACGCCGGAGAGCACCAGGTCGACCTTTTCCTTCCGGCCCAGCACGGCGTAGCGCACGCAGTCCGCCGGGGTGGAGTCCACGCTGTACCCGGTCACGCCAAAGGGGAGGGAAACCGGCTTGACCTCGATAGGCCGGTGAATTTCAATCGCATGGCTTCGGCCGCTCTGCTCGCTCTTGGGCGCATAGACAACCACCTCGCCCAGCGTGCGCGCCCAGTTCAGCATCACCTGCAAGCCCGGGGCGTGGATGCCGTCGTCATTTGTTATCAAAATTCTCATAGCCAATCCTCGTGCGTCGCTTTGTATTGCTTGACCAGCGCGTCCGCGTCGCGAAGCAGCGCGTCTGCCTCCGCCTGATTGTAGACCGTTGCGCCGCTGGCGCAGGCGTGCCCGCCGCCGCGGTATTTCGCGGCCAGCTCGTTGACGGCGACGAACCGGCTGCGCAGCCGCACGCGGACGTCCTCGCCGTTCGGGTTTTCGATCAGGGCGATCCAACACAGGCAGCCGCGGAGGCCGTCGAGGTAGCCGATGGCGGCGCTGGCGCTCTCGAAGGAGAGACCGAAGCGCTCCTGATCCGCCCGGGTGATGGTCACGCTGGCGACGCCGTTCTCGCTGATGCGCATCGTATCGTAGACGTGGGCCTTGAACCGGAGGCTGTCTGCGTCCTGCAAATACAGCTGCGCGTAGAGGCGCTGGGCGTCCACGCCCTGGTCGAGCAGCAGCCCGGCCAGGCGCAGGGTGTCGCCGGTTACGCCTTCGTACTGGAAGCGACCGGAGTCCGTCACCATGCCGACGTAGAGGAAGGTCGCGGCTTGACGCGTGATACGCAGCCGGTCGCGAAACGCGGCGTAAAAGGCGGCGACCATCTCGCAGGTCGAGGAGCGCCCCGCTTCCACCCACTGAATGTCGCCGTACGGCTCGACCGCGATATGATGGTCGATCTTGATCAGCCGCGGGCACAGGCGAAAGCGCGGGTTGGAAATGCGGTCGCTGGTGGCCGTGTCCAGGACGACCCCGAGGGAGCGGGCGTACGCGTCCTCCGGCGCCTCGTCGTCGTCCGGCCCCAGAAACGCCAGATAATCGGAATGCTCCGGATCCACAATCAGCACCCGCTTGTCCGGCCAGGTGGCGCGGAGGATCGCTTGCAGGCCCTTGGTCGCGCCCACGCAGTCGCCGTCCGGGCGGCGGTGGCGGAAGAGCATGATCTGCTCCGCCGCCTGAAGCCGGTCAAAAATGGTTTGCATCACAGGCTTGATCATTTTTCGACTCCCGTCAGCGCGTCCAGGTCGCGGAGCATCGCCATCGCGGCGCTCCGGTCGGGCAGGGTCGCGCCGCTCGCCTTGGCGTGTCCGCCGCCGCCGTACTTGACGGCGATCGGGTTGATGTTGTACCGGTCGGAGCGCAGCTCGGCCAGCACGCCCGCGTCGGTTTCGGTGAAGTTGACCCAAACGTCCACGTCGCGGATGTCGCTCATCACGCCGACCATGCCGCGGGAGATGGTGAACGCGTCCGCGCCGGTCTCCCGCAGCTCCTCCCTCGTGGTGTAGATGTACGCCACGCCCCCGGGCGTGAACTGCATTTTCAGCGTGTACTGCGCCCGCAGCCGGAGCTGCTCCGGGTCGTTCTTGTACAGGCAGCGGTAGATCTCGTCGGCCTCCGCCCCTTGTTCGAGCAGGAAACCGGCCAGGCGCATCGTGCGGGCGGTGGTGGAATCGTAGCGGAAGCGGCCGGAGTCCGTCACCATGCCGGTGAAAAGCGCCGTGGCGGCCGTGGGGGTCACGCGCAGATGGTGCGCTTCCGCCATGGCGGCGATCAGCCCGCAGCAGCTCTCAAAGGAGCTGTCCACCACCTCGACCGGCGCGATTTGCCCGATGAACAGGTGATGATCCACCCGCGCCAGCGCCCTGGCGGCGGCGTAGCGCCCGTCGCTGATCAGGTGCGTGGCCGACGTGTCCAGGATGATGGCCAGCGCGTTTTCGTAGCACGCGTCGTTCACGTCGTCCATCACGCTGTCCGCCATGAACGCGTACCGGCCCGCCGGGTCGCCGGTCATCAGCACGCGCTTGCCCGGAAAGTTTTCCAGAATGATATGCTTCAGGCCGATCTGACTGCCCAGCGCGTCGCCGTCGGGGTTCGTATGGCGGTGCAGGATGATCGTATCGTAGGATCGAATCAGGGAAAGAAGCTCGTCAAACATTGTTACCTCATCTTTTTGCAGGACAATGCCGTTTGATAAAATACACATTTATTATAAAGCAATGTTCCTTTTTTTTCAATCCGTAATCTTTCGCCCTTTTACGCGGAGGCGTCTTGACGCGCCCCCTCCCTGCTATGGTATAATGAGAAAAACGGAACCGGAGTGCATCAAAAATTTTTCGACACTAAGCAGGCCATGAAAGGAGCAGAACCATGATCTACTATGTGAACGCCAATGCTTCCCGGGACGGAGACGGCAGCAAAGCGACGCCCTTCCGACACATCGACGACGCGGCCCGCGTGGCCGTGGCCGGGGACGAAATCGTTGTCGCGCCCGGCGTGTACCGGGAGTACGTCAATCCCCGCCATGCCGGTACCGAGGAGAAGCGCATCGTGTACCGGTCGGAGGAACCGCTGGGCGCGGTCATTACCGGCGCGGAGGTGCTGACAGGCTGGACGCATTATCAGGGCGATGTGTGGACAAACCGGGTGGAAAACAGCGTGTTCGGCGCATACAATCCCTATACCACCTTTGTTTGCGGCGATTGGTACTTTGCGCCCACGGTGCGGCACACCGGCTCGGTCTTTTTCAACGATCTGATGATGTACGAAGCCGTCACGCTGGAGGAATGCGTGAAGGGCGAGGTCGATCCCTGCTCGTGGAAGCCGGAGGAGTCCACCTACAAGTGGTACACCGAGCAGGACGGCGACGCGACCGTGCTGTACGCGAACTTCCACGGCAAGGATCCGAATGCGGAAAAGGTGGAAATCGCCGTGCGCCGCAACTGCTTCATGCCCGAAGAAACGGGCGTGGGCTATATCACGCTCAGCGGCTTTAACATCAATAAGGCCGCCACCACCTGGGCGCCGCCCGCCGCCTATCAGGACGGCATGGTCGGCCCGCACTGGAGCCGCGGCTGGATCATTGAGGATTGCGAAATCTGGGGCAGCAAGTGCTGCGGCATTTCTCTGGGTAAGTATCGCGACCCTGACAATGATATGTACTTCTATACCAAACACGTCAAGAGCCCGACCCAGATGGAGCG
>CAZRLM010000116.1:0-8798 GCA_964600835.1 uncultured Oscillospiraceae bacterium | reverse complement strand
TATACAGCACACCGTTGGAAAAAGCAAGCCCCAAATTGCGTTTTTCTTGAGAATTTTTGCCCATTTTCCACTGTTTTTTCTTGTTTGGGAGCGATCCCAAGCAAGAAAAATCAATCATTCCCGGCCTTTTGATTCTTGAAACAGAAAATAAAAAATTTTTCTTCATCATACTTTCGACAATTTTCAATTTCCGTCTTTTGCCGGTTTGCACAGAAAAAGCCGCGTCCTTCGCCGACGTGGCTTTCAGGGAAAGAAATCGTTTTCGCTTTTTCTCACGACATGGGCGTGAACTCGCTCCGCCTCATGTCGAGCGTAACCTCCGTGCCCTTGCCGACGGCGGAGGTCAGGCTGATCCTGTGTCCCAGCTCGTCGCAGATACGCCTGCACAGGTACAGGCCGATACCGGTGCTCTTCTCATGACTGCGGCCCGTCCAGCCGGTGAAGCCCCGGTCGAACACGCGATGAATGTCCTCCGGACGGATGCCGATGCCGGTATCCCGCACGGTCAGCACGCCGTCCTCCGGCATGGCGACGGTGATGCGCCCGCCCGGCGGGGTGTACTTGAGCGCGTTAGTCATCACCTGCGTCAGCACCTCGCCGATCCACTTCGGATCGGTCAGCGCCGCGCCGTCAAACGGCTCCAGCGTCAGGCTGATCTGCCCGTAGGCGAACAGAGGACGCAGCTTGCGCGCTACCTGACAGCACACCGGATACAGTGCCGTCCGCGACAGATTCAAGTCCTCATGCAGACTTTGCAGGCGCTGAAAGCTCAGCGCCGCGCCCGCGTACTGCTCGATTTTGACCAGCTCCTGCCGCATCAGCTCCCGATCCACCGGCAGATGGGACTGGGCCATCAGCTGAAGCGCCGCCAGCGGCGTTTTGATTTGATGCAGCCAGAGCGTGTAGTAGTCCGTCTTTTCCCGCGCGTCCTGCAAAAACGCGTCGCCGCGGCGTTTCGTCTCCCGCTGGTACTTTTCCGCCAGCGCCCGCCATTGCCGCTCGGTGGGCGTATCCGCCGCCGGAAGCGCCCCCGGCTCCTCCGGCAGATGCGTCAGCGCCTGCGCCAGCGCCCGGCGGCGCGTGTACAGCCGCCGCATACTGACCGCGATTCCCACCGCGGCCAGCAGCGCCAGCACCGTCAGCGCATAGGTCAGCTCCCGCATCGCGCCGCCGCCCAGCAGGTGCAGCCCCACAAAGACCGCCGTTGCCGCAAAAAGCGCCGCGGCAGGCCACAGGCACGTCCGCGCCCACGCGGCCAGAAACTCCGCCGCCCGTTTCATATGCGTTCCACCAGGTATCCCTGCCCCTTCTTCGTCACAATAAAGCCGTCGAGGCCGTTGTCCTCCAATTTTTTGCGCAGTCGGCCCACGTTGACCGTCAGCGTGTTGTCGTCAATAAAGCAATCGCTGTCCCATAGCCGGCGCATCAGCGCGTCCCGGGAGACGATCACGCCCTTGTTCTCCAGCAGCGTTTGCAGGATGCGGCACTCGTTGCGCGTCAGCGGGATCTCCTTCCCGCCCATCGTCAGCCTGCTCCCGGCGGAATCGAGCGAAGCACCCCGATGCGTCAGCGGCGCGGCGGCCCCGGCAAAGTCGTAGGTGCGCCGCAGCAGCGCGCCGATCTTGGCGACGACCACCGTCATATCGAAGGGCTTGACGATGAAGTCGTCCCCGCCCATGCTCATCGCCATCACCACGTCCATGCTCCCCGTGTTCGAGGAGATGAACACAATCGGCGCGGTGGACTCACGGCGAATCTGCTCGCACCAGTGATAGCCGTTGAAAAAGGGCAGCGAAATGTCCAGCAGGAGCAGGTGCGGCTTCTCCCGGAGAAACTCGCCCAGCACGTCGCCCAGGTCGCGGCACACAAACGCGTCATAGCCCCAGTGCGCCAGGCTTTCCCGCAGGAGGGCGGCAATCGCCTTGTCGTCCTCCACAATCATGATTCGGAACATCTCCGCCTCCTTGCACGCATCACAGCCCGGTGGAGCCATAGCCGCCGCGGCGCTCCGCGGTCACCTCCGCCTCCTCCGCCAGTCCGTAGGGCAAAAAGATGCCCTGGCAGAACCGGTCGCCGGGGCGTAGCGTCACCGGATGGTCGCCGCCATTGAGCAGCGTGACCAGCAGATGCCCCTCGTTTTCCGCGTGGACATAATCCCCGTCGATCACGCCGACGGTGTTCGCCAGGCGAAGTCCGTACTTCCGCCCCAGCGAACTGCGCGGGCAGTTGATCAGCACCCACCCCGGCGCCATGAACACCCGCAACCCCGTCGGAATCGTCCGCTGCTCCCCCGGCGCGAGCGTCACGCGCACCGGGCACACGATGTCATACCCCGCGCTGCCCGCCGTCGCCCGGCGCGGCAGGGGAATCTCGTCCACCGGCAGCCTGTTCTCAAAGTCCGCCGCGTCCAGTTGGTACTGCGCGGCGGAAATATGCGCAAAGCGCGCGATTGCCGTCATGCCTGCTTCTCCTTCAAGCCCGTGTACGCGTCGCTGAGCCGGGCCAGCTCGTCCAGCGTCAGCCGCTCGCCGCGCACCCGCTCATCCAGCCCGGCGTCGCGCATCAGACCGCACGCTTCCTCCCGCGACAGGTGGAAAACGGCGCACAGGTTGTTCGTCATCGTTTTGCGGCGCAGGGCGAACGCCGCCCCCGCCACGCGGAAGAAGTCCGCCTCGCTGCGCGCCTGAACCGCGGGCGTCTCCCGCATCGTCAGGCGCACAAAGGCGCTGTCCACCTTGGGCGGCGGAGTGAAGCACGCCGCAGGCACGTCCAGCAGCAGCTCCGGCTCGCACAGGAAGCGGCAGCGCACCGCCAGCGGGCCCCAGCCGTCCTCGCCCGGCGCGGCCAGCAGCTTGTCCGCCACCTCCTTCTGCACCATCAGCGAGAGCGACTTGAGCGGCAGCCCGCTGGTGAGCAGCAGGGTAATCAGCGGCGTGGTAATATAGTAGGGAATGTTCGCCACCACTGTCAGCGGCTTGCACAGCGCGGCGGTCGCCTCCGCCAAATTCAGGCGCATCACGTCCCCCTGGAGGAGCGTGAAGTTCTTCTGCCCGCTCATGAACGCCGACAAAAGCGGAATCAGCCGCTCGTCCAGCTCGACGGACAGCACATGATGCGCCCGCGCGCACAGGTGTTTCGTCAGACTGCCGCTGCCCGGGCCGATTTCGAGCACGTCGTCCTCCGGCGTAACGCCGCTCAGCTCGACCAGCGTGCGCAGCAGGTCGTCATCATAAATGAAGTTTTGACCCAGCCCCTGCTTGTAGCGCAGCTGACTGTCCCGAATGCGTTCCTTCGTTTTGCTCATTTTCCCCTCGCCTCACGCGTCCCGTGCCTCGCCGCGGGCCGGATTCATGGGCACGCCCGCCCGGCACAGCGGACAGTCCGCCGCCGGATGCAGCCGAACCTCCTTGCGAACCAGCGCCTCAAAGGGCACGCCCAGCGCCGCCCGGCCGCCGGTGGAGTCCAGCAGCGCGGCCACGCCGACCGTCTCCGCGCCCAGCGCCCGCACGATCTCCATCACCTCGCGCACCGAGCCGCCCGTCGTCACCCGATCCTCGACGATCAGCACCTTCGCGCCCCGGGCGATGGAAAAGCCCCGGCGCAGCGTCATCACGCCGTCCTTCCGCTCGCAGAACACGAACCGCTTGCCCAGCGTCCGCGCCACCAGATAACCAAAGATCAGCCCGCCCAGCGCCGGCGCGATCACCACGTCCGCCTCAAGCGGCCGCGCCCGCTCCGCCAGCGCCCCGCACAGCTTTTCCGCCGCGTCCGACTGCTCAATCAGCCGCCCGCAGGCCAGGTATGCGTCCGCGTGGCGACCGCTCCGCATCAAAAAGTGACCTTCCTCATAAGCGCCCGCCCCGCGCATGATCGCCAGCGCTTCCTGCTCCGTCATCGTCGATTCCTCCTCGGGCCACATTTCTTCTCTGTCAGTATATCATTTTTTCTTTCGCTTGAAAAGCGCCCCCGCGGCCAATTCCGCCTTTCTCAGCGTTCAAGCGCAGGGAAATCAAAAAAAGCGAAAACAGGGCTTGACAAGTTCGCGAAAACCTGATAAAATACTTCTTGTCGTCAGGAGAGCCGCTTGGAATGCTTCACTGATGGCTGTACATGGTCGCATGGCTCAGTTGGTAGAGCACATCGTTCACATCGATGGGGTCACAGGTTCGAGTCCTGTTGCGACCACCATGGAAAGAAAGAAGTAATTTAGACTTCTTTCTTTTTTTTATTTTCTTCTTTCTTTCAAGAAAATGAAAGGGGAAGATTCATGGATACAGGCTAATCCCCCCCTATTTCCTATGGCAAAGCAGCAATACAAAAAACAAAGAGCGGAGGATGCTTATGGCTCAGTATAGGGTTGAGATGAAAAGATTCAAGGACGGCACATGGTACACCAAGACGGAAACAGATTACCTCCGCGCAGCAGTCTCTGTGGCAGCCAATCACAGCGATGGTCGAGCGTATCGGTTGATTGATTCGATGACTGGGACAGTTCTCCAGCATGGCGAGGAGGATGCAGGCATGAAAAAGCTGATGTGTAGCAAAGACAATCCACATCTGCTCTTCAAATGATTCTATGGCAAGCGGCGGCTTGCTTCACCCAACATGGTGGCACAAGCCGCCCCGCTTGTCGAAAGGACGTGACCCCATGGCAAAATTCATCCCCAAGGAGAAAATGAGCAAGAAGGCCCGCAAGGAACTGGCTGCCCCAAAGCGGGCCACATGGACATTTTCCCCCGTAACCAAGAAGATCGAAAGCAAAAAGCTCTATAACCGCAACAAGAAATCCCATGCCGGGCATGATGAACGCACATGGCACGATGCGCCCGGCCTGGGATTTTGTTATATTGCGACCAGCGCCTTCCGCCGGTCGCCCTTGACATTGAAAGCCCCGCCCTTGACGCTCCGACCCTTTCAGGGCGGCGTTTGGCATGGCGTTCATGCGTCGCCGGAATTTTCCTGTGTCTGCGCTTTGGCGGCGGCCTGCCGCGCCTTCCGTCCTGCGCCCATCAGGCGCTGCAACAGCCAGAACACACCGATCCCCAATAGGCAGTCGCCCACGCTGGCCATGCCCGGCGAGCCAACGGTAATGGGCAGCACGTCCCCAAGGAACCACAGCGGCGCATCGTAACCCACTAACACATACTCAGGGAGCTGCCCCGCTTGCAGCATATCCAGGAAGGGCGCAAAGACCGGATGCTCGAATACTACCGGCGAGACCGGCATCCGGAAACCACTGACGCACATCGCTGTCAGGTTGCACGCCATACCCGCAGCCATCAGTGCCACGGGCCAGCCGTGCCGCCGGTTCAGAAAGCAGAACAGGAGCAGCAGGCTGTACTGGGCCAGCACTTCCACTGCCAGCCCTGCCGTTTCCGGCACGGGCAGGCGCTGCCACAGCGGCAAGGACATTTCCAGCAGAAAAGCCGCGACGGGCAGTCCCAGCCAGTGCAGAGGATGATCCAGATAGCGGCTCAGTCGGCCGCCTCGAAGATAGCCGACCAACACGGCCGCCATCAGCACCCATATCAGCATCATGGCTTTTTCTCCTCCAGCGCGCGCACAAAAGCGTCCACCACCGCCGGATCGAACTGTGTTCCGCTGCCCTTCCTCAGGATGCTTACAGCCTCCTCCTGAGAAACGTGCTTGTGGTAGGCGCGGTCGCTGGTCATGGCGTCATAAGCGTCGGCCACGGCCATAATCATGGTGTAAATGCTGGGCTTTGAGTCTTCCTCCCTGGCCGGATAGCCGCCGCCGTCATACTGCTGGTGATGATCCCGAATGATCTCCAGCACCTCCGGCGGGAAGCCCAGATCCTTCACAATGTGCACGCCGATTTCGGGGTGGCTGCGCATGATCTGCCATTCCTCGTCATTCAGGCGCTCCGGTTTGCGCAGGATGCTGTCATCGATGCCGATTTTGCCCACATCGTGCAGCAGCGCGCCAATGCCCAGGGTTTCCAACGCCTTGCCCTTCATCCCCATGGCCTGACCGATTTGCAGCGCGTACTCATGCACCCGACGGGAGTGGCCCTCCGTGTACTCGTCCTTGGCTTCCATGGCGGAGATGATCGCCTGAATCAGCCGCATCTGCTGCTTCTGCGCATCCAGGTAGAGCTTCCAGGCGTACCGGGCCAGCAACAACGGCAGGAGCATCAGCAACACCAGCCAGATGCCGTTGTCCATGTTGTAAATAAAAGCCAGCAGAATACCAATGGGCATGGCTGCCAGCACGTTGGGCATCAGGCCCAGCACCTGCTTGAGACAGTCCCGCGAGGAAGCCATGCCCATCAGGCAGAACAGCGTCATGGTCAACATGGCATTGACCGCATACGTCCCCACCGAGAAAACCACGGCCTTCGGCAGCACAGCCGGGAGCATCACCTCCGCGTCCGCGACACCCAGCCACCGGCAGAGCATCGCCGGCAGGGCGATGGACAGCACAATGTTGGCCACGTTGAACAGCGACTTTTTCAGATCCGTGTTGTACACGGACAGCACGCTGCCGTCAGCGGCTTTTTCAAAGGTGATAAAGGTACTCAGCACATAAATGACGATGGCAAGGCGTCCGCCGCCGCACAGGTAAATCGCCACCGTGGAAACCACCGACAGGTCGAAGGCCTGATCGTTGCGGAGATACAGCGGCAGTGAGCGGGTCAGGGCGCTGAGCGCCAGCATACTGACCAGCAGCGTCACGTTGTTCCGCGCAAAACTGAGCAGCGCCTCCCAGCGGTATCCCAAGCAGGCCAGGAAGCATGACGCGCCCAGCACAATCACCAGCACCAGGTAGACCTGGGCTCTTTTCTTCACGCTTCATCATCTCTTTCGCAAACGTCGGAAAAAGCGGATGCCAACCATGACCTCTGGCGGCGTAAAGGGAAAACGGGCCTGCCCAGGAAGCGCTCCTTAGCCGAGGGGAGACTTCCAGGTGAAGTACGCGCCAGCAGACAGCACCAGCGTAGCCAGTGCGATCAAAGCGGACATGATCTTAGCCTTCATGAATATAGCCTCCTTAACGTACTCTGTCATCCGCTAACAGACAGGCTATATTCCGCTCCGCTGATTTAGAGTTACCAGATCAATGCTTATTCCTCATTGTTGACCGGGCAGACCCGTTTTCTTTCGTTATCCCGTTCTACCATCCGCCACAGAAGGTTGCGGTTCACGGCGTCCAGGGCGCTGCGAACCACGCCGTGGAGGCTGCCTTCCTCCATAACGGCGGCGCCAGTAAGCACCTTTTCATCCTGCTGGCTCTGCACCAGTGCCACGGCTAACAGCGCCGCCGGGGTCTGCACCCGCTGTACGCACATCAGCGTGTAGACTTCCTCCCCTAACAGCTGATTCACCGCGCTGACGGTCGCCTGTGCCGCCAGGTGATCTTTCCACTTCATGCCTGCGCCGCCGGTAGCCTCGCCCCGGTAGCTGGCGCCAGCATATTGCAGCGTTACCCGGACGGTGCAGCGGCTGGCGCTTTCCTCATAGCCCAGCCCGCTGTACTGCACCCGGGCGGGCACGGGCGGATCCGCCGCTTCCTCGGCGCACGTCTCCAGCAGAGGGTTCACGGGCATCTGAGCCACGCTGACGATGCGATGGTCAATATCCAACCCGTAGGCCGCGGACAGCGCCGCCTGTACATCCCGCACGACCTGCTTGGCGTTGCGGGCGCTATGGGCCAGCACATGGATGGCCTCCAAAGTTTCGCCCTTTTCGTCTAGCAGGAAGCGCGCGGCAAAAATGCCCGGCAGAAGCCGCAGCATATGGGTGGCTTCCGCCATCCATGCGGCCGTGAATGTTGCCATGGCAGCGCCTCCTCCCGCCTTTTTTCGTCTAAAGATCCTTCATAGATTATATCGAAAAAGCCTGTCGAAGTCAACCAAAGCGCGGCGAAAAAACACGGATCCGGCCATAATTCCGGCGATTGGCAGCAACCGTTGTCCCGCCCGACGGTCTGCGGACATTCCGCAATTATTCGTAGATATCAAGTGCCTGCTTGGTGCTTTTGACAATTTCGACGATGATTCTTGCCTGTTTTGCATTGCAGCGTTCCAGAATGGCGGATAGCTCAGTGATCGCGGTGTTGATGCTTTCGCGGGGATAATCATGGAGAAGGCTGTCTGTCTGAACCTTTGCGCTTCCGCGATTTCAATAAAAACGGAAAGGCTCAGCTTGGTATTTGCTGTTTCAATATGGCTCATGTGTGTGGTGGGGATTCCAACCTTTTCAGCCAGCTGCTCCTGCAAAAGCCCTCTCGCCTTTCTGATTTTGCGAATGCGTTGACCGATTTCGCAATAATCCATTGTTTTGACCGCCTATACAATAAAACTTCTCTTGAATTATATAGGCATTTATGGTGGAATTCGATAAATGATAAGGGCTATTATATGCCTATATAATTTAAGTTTAGACGAATGGAAGGAGGAAAACCAAGACACAGGCACGGGAAATCCACGATGGTCAGCGGGAGGGTGGTAGAAGCAGAGCGACGGTCAAGAGGTAGGTCAAGTTGGAAGGGGCGGCAGAAATTGTGAAGCGCACTTTTTAGGAAGTTGTGCAGGAAAATGGAAAGAAGAAATAGATATGACTACTCCCAATAATGGCGGTGGAATGAGTTTTTCTGCTGTTGTTTGCGCAATTTTGGTTGCTTGGTTTATCTTTTTTTTAATTGGATGAAATTTGTTTTTTTTCTTTTTTTTTTTTTTTTTTTTTGGGTGGTGTCGCTTTATACCCAACCGTGGTTTTTTTTTTTTGTTTTTTTTTTTTTTTATTTTTTTCTTATAATTTTGGTATTTTTTTTTGCAG
>CAZRLM010000115.1:0-8829 GCA_964600835.1 uncultured Oscillospiraceae bacterium | reverse complement strand
CCCACGACCTTTTGATTCGTAGTCAAACACTCTATCCAGCTGAGCTACGAGCCCACACGCTGCGTTTGAGGCTCTTCTGAGCGCTCTCCCTGACAGCTCAATTATCATATCACAGGCATTGGAATTTGTCAACGGTTTTTTGCAACTTTTTCAACTTTTTGTTGCTTTGCTGATTTCAGGGCGATGAGCGCGGGGGTATACGCCCAGCAGGCGCAGGTCGCGGGTATAGGGCTGCGCGTCTGCCATGGCGCGGGAGAGGTGCGCGGGATCCATCGGGCCTTCAAAGTCCGCGGAAAAGAAATAGGCGAAGGTCGTGTGGGGCAGCGGACGGCTCTCGATACGGGACATATTCAGCTCGCTCCGGGCGAAGGATTCCAGCACCCGCACCAGCGCGCCGATCTCGTTGTTTACCGTGAAAACAACCGTCGCCTTGCTGGGGGCGGCAAGCGGCGTCGCGTCCAGGGAGAGGATGAAAAAGCGCGTCGTGTTGTGGGAGCTGGTCTGAATCTCGCGCTGCAAAATGATCAGTCCGAAGGCGGCTGCGGCATCCTCGCTGGCGATGGCGGCATAGGCGGGATCGCCGCGGCGGGACACGTCCCGCGCGCTGATGGCGGTGTTCGCCGAGGGAATGAGCTGCACGTCCGGCAGGGTGGCGAGGAACGCGTCGCACTGGGCGATGGCCTGCGGATGGGACGCAATCTGCCGCACGCCGCCAAGCGTCGCACCGGGCACGCCCAGCAGATGATGGCGCACGGGCTTCATCGTCTCGCCGACGATGTGCAGCGGGAGTTTTTCCAGCAGCGAATAGGTGGGCAGCACCGCGCCGGCAAAGGAGTTTTCCACGGGCAGCAGCGCATAGTCCGCCTGATGATTGACAACGGCCTGCGCGGCCGCGTCGAAGGTCTCGTAGCCGACGCAGTCCCCGGCGGGAAAGGCTTCCCGGGCGGCCGCGGCGGAAAAGCTGCCTGCCGTGCCAGGATAGGCGATTAACGGACGCATGATGCCCGCTCCTTCCACAGATCCATGATCCCGATGGCGGTCACCGCCTCGATGACCGGAACAGCCCGGGGCAGAATGCACGGGTCGTGTCGGCCGCGAATCGCGATGGTCGCGTTCTCCATCCGCGCCATGTCGACGGTGTCCTGCTCGCGGGCGATGGAGGGCGTGGCGCGCACGCAGCAGCGGAAAACGACGGGCATTCCGTCGGTGACGCCGCCCAGCACGCCGCCGCAGCGGTTGCTTTCGGTCACGATGCGCCCGTCCGCCATGCGGAAGGAGTCGTTTGCCTCGCTGCCGCGCAGGGACGCAAAGCCGAAACCCGCGCCGAACGCTACGCCCTTGACCGCGGGCACGGAGAACAGCAGGTGCGACAGCTCGCTCTCCACGCTGTCGAAGAAGGGCGCGCCCAGCCCGGCGGGCAGCCCATCGGCGCGGCACTCGATCACCCCGCCGACGGAGTCGCCCTCCGCGTGGGCGGCGCGAATTTCATCCGCCATGGCTTTGTCGAGTCCCTGACGCAGCACGGGCAGCCGCATGGCCTTCAAAAAGGACAGGTCGCGCCCGGCGGGAACGTCCAACAGGCTGTCGTCATGCAGGTTTCCCAGCTGCTGGATGTGGGCGGCAATGCGCACGCCGTGCTCCTCCAGCCACTGGCTGCACAGCGCGCCCGCAAAGACGAGCGGAGCCGTCAGCCGGCCGGAGAAATGTCCGCCGCCGCGCCAGTCCTCCTGGCCGAAGTAGCGGACGTGGCCGGTGTAGTCGGCGTGGCCCGGGCGCAACAAAGCGACCCCCGCGCCATAATCGCGGGAGCGCTGACTGGTGTTGCGGATGACGGCGCACAGCGGCTGACCGGTGGTTTTGCCGGAGAGCACGCCGCTGAGGATTTCCGGCGCGTCAGCCTCCCTGCGGGGAGTGGACAGATCGTCCGTGCCGGGGGCGCGGCGCGCCATTTCCCGTTCAAGGCGGGGCTGATCAATGGTCATTCCGGCGGGAAAGCCGTCGATGGTGATCCCGATCGCCTCGCCGTGGCTCTGGCCGAACAGGGACAGGCGCAGCTCGCGCCCAAAGACGCTGCTCATTTCACCTGTCCTCCCAGGGATTGATAGACGCGCAGGTAGTCCGGCCAGGACTTCTCCAGCGCCTCCACGCCGGTCACGGTAACGGGAGCCTGAGCCACGGAGGCGGCGATGGAGGCCAGCATGACCATTCGATGGTCGCCGAAGCCGTCGACGGTGGTGCCGCCCGCGAGCGTGGTCTGACCGGTGATCACCAGATCGTCGCCGTCGATGCGGGTATGGCCGCCCAGGGCGTTCAGAATGCTCGCGGTCGCGGCCAGCCGATCTGTCTCCTTGAGCCGGAGGCGGCCGCAATGGGTCAGGCGGCTTTCACCGGGGGTCAGCTGGCAGACCAGCGCCAGAATCGGCGCGATGTCCGGGCTGTCGTGCAGGTCGATGACGGCGGCGTGGGTGGTCGGGCCGACGACGGTAATCGCGCCGTCCCGCTCCTCGACCGACGCGCCCAGCGCGGCCAGATGTCGGAGAATCGCCCGATCGCCCTGCGTCGTCTCGGCGTTCAGCCCGGTGACGGTCACGGGGTGCCCCAGCGCCGCGGCGCACAGCAGCACGGCGGACTGGGAGTAGTCGCCGGAGAGCGGGCCGCTTTCCGCGTGGTAGCACTGCGCGCCGGGAATTTCCCAGGTGAAGGGCGCAGTCTCGCGGATGACGATGCCGGAGCGGGTCAGCGCCTCGACCGTCATGCGGATGTAGCCCGCCGACTCCACCGGCGGCAGTACCGTCAGGGTGGAATGGCCGCCAAGCAGCGGCAGGGCGAACAGCAGCCCGGAGACAAACTGACTCGATACGTTGCCGGGCAGCGCGTAGTCGCCCGGCTCGATGCGCCCGATGACGGTCAGTTCCGCCGCGCCGTCCGCGCCCACGCCCATGCGCCACGTTACGCCCCGGGGGACGAACAGGTCGCGATAGACGTCCATCGGGCGTTGCCCAAGGCGGCCGTGCATCCGGAACACCGCGCCGCCCGTCAGCGCCAGCGCCAGCGGGACAAAAAAGCGCAGCGTCGAGCCGCTCTCGCCGCAGTCCATTTCCGGCACGCGCTCCGCGGGGCGCGCAAAGCCGCGCAGGGTCAGCGCTCCGCCCTCGCGGCGCACATCCGCGCCCAGCGCCTGTAGGCAGCGCTCGGTTGCCGCCATATCGCCGGACTCCATGAAGCCGTTCAGGCAGACCGTTTCACGGCTGAGGCCGGCGCAGATCATCCGCCGGTGCGCCTCCGACTTGGACGCGGGCGCGGCGCACACGCCGGACAGCTTTGCGGGATAGAAGGTGCAATCCATATGAAATAAACTCCTTTTCGGCGTTCTGTTCCATTGCGGTTACGGCTTATGATAGCACAAAGCGGGGGAAAAGTCATGTATTCGTTTTGTTTTTATACGCGCCGCGTGAGGTGGGAGCATCCGACAAAAGAAGCGCTTTTCTTCCTGAGGATGATATGGTATAATCAGGCTGTAAGGCTACGACAGGATGGAGGCGAATGGTGAAATGGGCACGCCCAGCATTCCGGTGCTGCTGACGCTCAGCAGCGTTTCCCGCGGGGAGGACGGGCAGCACGAGGAGCCTGTCCGGCTGATCACAACAGGGCAGCTCCGCCCGACGGCGACGGGGTACCTGCTCCGGTACAAGGAAAACCTGCCGGACGAGGACGGCGGCGCCGTGATCGAGAGCGACATTCTCCTGGCGCTGCAGCCGGGGCGGATCACGATGACCCGCCGGGGCGAGTTTGGCACGTCGATGGTTTTTGTGAAGGATCGGCGCTTTGAGGGCGCGTATCATACGCCCTACGGCGATATGAGCATGGCGGTGTTCGCCACCCAGGTCAGCACGAGCCTGTCCGAGCAGCGGGGAAGCGTGCATCTGGAGTATCAGGTGGACTTTCAGGGCAGCTACGCGTCCATGAATACGCTGGACTTGACCTATGTCGCCGGGGAAGCGTCGGCGCCCCCATGCTGACCGCGCTGCGCCGGGAGGTGAGGGAAGCGCTGGACGCGGCGGACACATCGCGGCCTCCGGCGCTGCGCCGGGCAAGTCAGGCGGAGGCGCTGCTGGCCACCGATCTGCCTGAAACGGCGAGCGAGGACGCTGTCGCGCACTTCAGCGAGGCGCTGGCCGGGCGCGGCTGGCGGGTGACGCGGCGCGGCGCGTGGCTGCTGCTGGATCATCCGATTTCGCCGCCTGCCGCTCAAGCGCGGGAGCTGCCGGGGGAGGCGGGCTGCTGTGCGTCGCTGTTGATACGTCATCCGGGGCCGGACGCGCCGACGGAGCGGATCCGTGCGCTGGCGAAGGCCGCCGAGGCGGGGCAGGTTGAGCGGCTGTGCGCCGCGTGGCACCGGGAATTTGCGGCGATGCTTCGCCGGGGCGAGACGCTGCCGGGCGGGCTGCTGCCTTATCTGTACGCTGCCGCAAGGGAGGAAACAATATGATTATCACCTGCATTGGACACGCGGAATTTCTGATTGAGCTGGAAAACGGAATGCGCCTGGCGACGGATCCCTACGACGAAAGCTGCGGCTACGTGATGCAAAGCGTTGCGGCGGACGCGGTGCTCGTCTCCCATGGACACCATGATCACGCGGCGGTGGACGCGGTGCGCGGCTGGACGTCGGTCATTGACACGGCGGGAGCGCACACCCTCGCGCCCGACGTAACGGTAACGGGCATCGAGGCGTTTCACGACGACCGGCAGGGCGCGCTGCGGGGCAAAACGCTGCTGTTCCTGATCGAGGCGGAAGGGCTGCGGGTGGCGCATCTGGGCGACCTGGGCCACCTGCCGACGGCGGAGCAGGCGGAGGCGCTGTCTCCGGTGGACATTTTGATGCTGCCGGTGGGCGGACACTTCACCATCGACGCGGCGCAGGCGCGGGAGGTTGCGTCGCTTCTGCGCGCCCGGGTGGTGCTGCCCATGCACTACCGGACGGAAGCGACCGCGACCTGGCCGATTGCGCCGTTGGAGGACTTTACGGCGCTGTATCCGGCGGGCACGGCGGAGACGCTGCCGCTGCTGCGGGTGACAAAGGACGATTTGCCGTGTCAGCCGCACATCGCGGTGCTTCAGCCGACCGCGCTGTAACGCACGAGCGGGGGAGAAGGGATGCCTTCTCCCTTTTTTAAAGTCAAAAATGGTCAGAAACAAGAAAACAACAAGTGAAAAAATCATCAAATAGCATTAAAATATCCTGAATGAATGAGATATTTGCACGAGATAGCTGTTTTTGACCATTCACATATTTGACTATCTTTGACTTTTATCGTATACTATGATCACGGTTCAGGGATGAGCCGAAAGACAGCAAGGACGAAAAGACGCAAGGAGGTCTTGATCATGTATACGATTGTTCCGTATCGCAGCCACCGCGAGGTATCCCATCCGCTGATGAACGACTTGTTTGACGACCGGTTCTTCCGTTCCTTCTTTAACATGGGCGACATGGTGGGCGCAGCCGGATTCCGCGTAGACGTGAAGGAGGACGAGAACGCCTACCGTTTGGAGGCCGAGCTGCCCGGCGTGAAGCAGGAGGACATCACCCTGTCCGTGGAGGACGGCGTGCTGACTGTCGCGGCTGACATGAACACCGAGAAGAAGGACAGCGGCGAGTCCTACCTGTACTCGGAGCGGCGCAGCGGCCACATGGAGCGCCGGTTCAACCTGGAGGGTATCCGGGACGAGGACATCTCGGCGAACTACAAGGACGGCGTGCTGACCGTCACCCTGCCCAAGGCGCAGCCGGAAGCGCAGAAGGTCGCCCGCCGCATCAACATCGGCAACGACTAAGCAATCAAAACAGTACAACAAACGGGGGAGCCTTCCAAGGAGGCTTCCCCGTTTGTCAGTCTGCTGATCGCTCTGTTTACGCCTTCCGGATCGGATGGCGAATGACGGTTTTCCACTTCTCGGGCGGCACTTTCCGCGCGTCGGACAGATAGATTTCGTGATGCATCCGCTCAGCGGAAAAATCGTTCACATAGCCGTTCTGCGTCAAATAGGCGTCCATCAAGGCGACGGTCGCCGGTTCGTCGTCAAAAGCGCCGACGTGCATGATCTGGACGCACAGGCCCTCGTCCACCGACCAGAAGGCTGCGGCGGAGCAGTCCAGCTTCTTCTTTTTTGAAGCCGTTTCGACGGCCCAGTCGAAGTCTGCCCGGGAGACGAAGTCCGGCAGGCGAATGACCGAGATCCAGCGGAAAGCGGACTTGTCGGCGTAATCCACGCCGTTCACGCCGTCCTGCCACCAGAAGCCTTCCAGCGGCGGCACCACATACTCGAAGAAGCCGTCGATTTTGCGATCGGTCTTGTAGCTCATTTTCAGGGTGTAGGCGACGGCGTACAGCACGCCGATGGCTTGCTGGTACGCGCCGCCCTCCGCGTTCGGGTCACCCGCGCCGCGCACCGCAATGTAGTTCGCCCTTGGCACGCGGACGATGGCCGGCTTGTTTTGCGGCAGATAGAATTCCTTGTATTCCTTCTTGAAATCGAACGCCATCGTACCCCTCCTGAACGCTTGGGTTAGGCCATATACTCGGCGCGCAGCAGATGCTCCCGGTAATCCGGGCGAATCATGTATTCGTACCACAGGCGGCTCTCGCCGTTGGGCAGCGTTTCCCGATGGGCGTGAAAGGTAAAGCACGCGCTGTCCAGCAAAATGGGGAGATCAACCGCAACGGCCTGTGCCAGCGCGTAGAGCAGCGTCTGATCCAGCTCGTCCGAGCCCTGGCGCTCGAAGGTATGCCGAAGCGTCCGTCCGGCGGGACGATACAGCCGCACCGCCACGCCCTCCGCGTGCACCGACACGCTCTCTACGCATAGCGTCCGCGCCCGGACGAGCAGCGGATACAGCCGCGCATAGCGCTCGGACGCGCGCATCCGCGTGACCAGCTCCTGCTGGGCGTGTTTTTTGGCACGCAGCATCCACAGCGCCGCCGCGCAAAGCAGCAGCGCCGCGACGACCATGATGACCATCGCGTGATCGCCTCCTTCCGTATCGGTCAGCGGGCAAGGCCATACACGGCCATGGCGTTTTGCGTGGTGCGCTCAGCCAGAGATTCGAGAGTCTCGCCGCGAAGCGCGGCCAGCTTTTCAGCGACGTAGCGCACGTTCGTCGGCTCGTTGCGTCGGCCGCGCACGGGTTCTGGCGCAAGATAGGGGCTGTCGGTTTCGATCAGCAGTCGATCCGCCGGGACATGGAGGGCGGCTTCCTGCAATTTTGGCGCTTTCTTGAAGGTGACAGGCCCCGCGAAGGAGATATAGTAGCCCAGCTTCAAATATTCCTTCGCGATTTCCCAGCTGCCGGAGAAGCAGTGCACAAGCCCGGCGGGCAGGCGACCGGCGCGGCTCTTGAGCAGCGTCAGCATATCCTGATGCGCGTCCCGAACGTGAAAGCACACCGGCAGGCCGCACTGGCAGGCCAGGTCAAGCTGCGCGTTGCAAACGGCCATCTGCGTCTCCCGCGGGGACAAATCATAGTAGTAGTCCAGCCCGATTTCGCCGATGGCGACGACCTTTTCCTCCTGCGTCCACTTGGCGAGGGTATCCAGGTCACCGGGGCGCATTCCCTTCGCCTCATGGGGATGAATGCCGACGGCGGCCACGCAGCCGGGATGCGCCGCGGCAAAGTCCGCCGCGTGCCGGGAGGAGGCCATGTCCGACCCGATGACGGCGAAGCGGGTCACGCCCGCCTCCGCCATCCGGGTCAGCACGGCCTCCCGGTCGTCGTCGAACTTCGGCTCGTCCACATGGCAGTGGGAGTCAAACAGCTCAACCAATGATGGCACCGTCCTCAACGCCTTCGCCGGCGGTCATCAGGCGCAGGTTGCCCGCGTCGTCCATCGCGCTGAGGATCATCCCCTGGCTCTCGATGCCGGCGATCTTGCGGGGCGCCAGGTTGGTGATGGCGGCTACCTGCCGTCCGACCAGCTCCTCGGGCTTGTAGTATTTCGCGATGCCGCTGAGGATGGTGCGCTCGCCGTCCTTGCCGAAGGAGAGACGGAACTTGAGCAGCTTGCTGCTCTTTTCCACCTTCTCGCAGGACAGCACCCGCGCAATTTGCAGCTTGCACTTGGCGAAGTCGTCGATGGACACCTCCGCCGGGAATTCCGGCTCCTCGTGCTTGGGCTGCTTCTTCTCCGGCTTCTTCTCGGCCTTGGGCGCTTCCTCGGCGGGCTTGTCGCGGTCGATTTCCTTCTGGATGTCCAGGCGGGGGAAGAGCGCCTCGCCCTTGCGCACGATGCACGTTTTCAGGCGGGGGAAGCTGCCATCCTCCGCGTCGGCAAAGGGCAGGCGGACGCTGTCCCAGGTCATGAGCGACGCATCCGTCAGCCCTAACTGCTCAAAGATGCGCGCGGGCGTGCGGGGCATGACGAAGCTGATCATGATCGCCACGCGCCGGACGCATTCCGCCAGCGTGTAGAGCACCGTGCCCAGCCGCTCCTTGTCGCCCTCCGGACGGCCCAGCACCCAGGGCTGGGTTACGTCGATATACTTGTTGCACTCGCCGATCAGCTTCCAGATTTCCACCAGCGCGCCGGAGAACTGGAAGGCGTTGACCTGCTCCTCCACCCGGTCGGGCGTCTGCTCCGCCAGCTGCCAGAGCGTCCGATCCACATCCTCCACGCGGCCGGAGGCGGGAATCGCGCCGCCGAAGTATTTCTCGATCATCGCCACCGTGCGGGAAACCAGGTTGCCCAGGTCGTTGGCCAAGTCGGCGTTGATGCGGGTGAGCATGGCCTTGAGCGTGAACTCGCCGTCGGAGCCGAAGGGCATCTCGCG
>CAZRLM010000114.1:0-8881 GCA_964600835.1 uncultured Oscillospiraceae bacterium | reverse complement strand
CACGTCGAGGTGTGCGTAGATGTTCGCGGTCGTGCTGAAATCGCTGTGCCCCAGCCACTCCTGAATCTGCTTGAGCGGGATGCCGTGTGCCAGCAGGAGCGTCGCGCTGCTGTGGCGCAGGTCGTGGAAGCGGATGTGCCGCAGACCGTTCTGCGCCAGCGTGCGGCTGAAGCAGTTCGACAGATATGCCGGGCGAATGCGCTCGCCCAGCTCGTTGAGGCAAATGTACCCCGTGTCCTCTTTGCAATACGACTTGCCGCACAGCCGTTTGTCCTGCTCCTGCCGGGCCTTCAGGCGCAGGAGCATGTCGCGCACGGGCGGCACCAGCGGCAGCGTCCGGCGGCTGGAACGGGTTTTCGTCGTGTCCGCCGCGATGATCTGGTACTGCCCGTCCACCGTGCAGCCGGTCACCGTGTGCCGGATGGAGAGGGTGTTCTGCTCGAAGTCGATGGCGTCCCAGCGCAGGCCCATCACCTCGCTGCGGCGCAGGCCATAGAACGCCGCCAGCTTCACGGGCACTTCGATGAGCGTGCCGCTCACGGCGGCAAACAGCGCCGCAAACTCGCTTTCGGTGTAAAAGCTCGCCTGATAGCTGCTCTTGCGCGGCCTGTCCACCTTGTCCGCCGGATTCACCGGGATCAGGTCGGTCTTGACGGCGTACCTGAGCGCCCGATGGATGAGCGCGTGGTAATGGATCACCGTGTTGGGCTTCACGCGCTTCCCCTGCTCGACGTAGAACGTCTGGATGTCAACAGCGGTCAGCCCCTTGAGCGTGATGCGCTTCTTTCGGAACCACGGGTCGATGGGGTTGCGCAGCAGTCCGCTGTACGAGCCGTAGGTGGTCACGGCGATGGTGGTCCGGGCGATTTGCAGCCAGCGCTGCAAATAGTCCGCGAACAGCTCATCCCCGGACGGATCGACGGGCACGTCCGCCGCCGGAATCACAAAGTGCTGCCGCTGATCCATCAGGAATGCCTCGGCGCGCTTCTTGTTGCCCTTGACCGGCAATCCGGTGGAAAGCCACTTGGTTTTGCGCCTGCCGTCGGCTTTCCTGTAGCTCAGCACCGCGTAGTAGTAGCCCTTTTTCTCCTGAAGATGTCCTGCAACCATGACCGTTCCTCCTTCTCCCACCGGAGTATCCGTTTCGCTGGACAGATGCCCCGGCTTTTTGCTATGCACAAACCAATGTCGTTCAGGATGCCCGGTCCGCATCCAGCACCCGCAGATAGGTCAGCAGATGCACCTTCGGGATGCGATAGGTGCGCCCAACCTTCATCGCGGTGATCTTGCCGGTGCGCAGCAGCTTGTAGCCCGTCTTGGTGCTCACGCCCAGCGCCCGGCTCATCTCCTCAATGTTCATCACGTCCGGATAATCCTTCAACATTACACTGTACACATCTCTCATCGTATATCCCATTCGCATCTCCTTCGTTGTTGCCTGCGTATCTTTGACCCATCTACAATTTCTATGAGTTGTTCTTTTTCTGTTCTTGTTAGTGTGTAGCCGGTACGCATCTCCTGCGTACGGTTGACGCATGAATGCGTATTTTTTACACCGAAGTGGTCTGGTTTTTGAACCACCGTGGCCTGATTTCCGGGCCACTGCGGTTCCGTTTCAACCACCAGCGGTTCCGTTTTTGAACCGCTGCGGTTCAATGCTGGAACTACTCTTCTCCGACCGATACAGGCGAATCACCTGCTTTCCCACAGGGGTTCCTCTTCCTCGTAGGCTTCCGCATATGGCTGAACCGGCATCTCGCTCTCCGCAAAGCCCCGTCCGCTGCTGATCTCGTCCCAGTGCGTGACGGTGATCACGGTGCCCTTCCCGGAGGTTTCCACGTCAAGCAGCGCTTTGCCGGCCAGCCTCTGCAGCGCCGTGCCCACGGTCTTTCGCGTCCAGTGCAGCTCCACGGCGATCTGCGCCTGCGACGCATAGAACTGCCCGGGTCTGAGCTCTCCATACGGTCGATGTGACGCGTGCAACACGCAGTACAGCCACAGCGCAGTGTCGTACGCATTGCCCCATATGGGAAGCACCTGCACGCTTCGCGGGATCGCAACATATCCCCGATACTTCTCTGCGATGACAATCACCCCTTACAAATCCGTCCGTTTCGCCCTCCAGAAGGGCGGCCTGTGACGCTTCCGGCGCGTGTATCATAGCAGAGTTCTCTCCAAAAACGAATTCAGTTTTTGAAATTCCAAAAAGCAAGGAATATCTGGGTTTTTGATGCATGATTGATATGTTTTTATATGTTTACCCACGGGAATACTGGAAAAATGAAGGGTCAAAATTTCAGCTTTTGAAATTTCTTTTGCAATTTTTTTACTGCGGGTTGGATGTGAGCAAAACAACAGTGTAAACAGGAATCATGAGGTCATCGTCAGCGCGGAGACCTTCGATCTGGTGCAGGAGCAGATGGCTGCCCGAAAGCCTGGCGCGAACTGCTACAACGGAGTTCACCTCCTCTCCGGCATCGTGTACAGAGGGGACTGCGGCAGCCTGTACGGCACCAAAGTCTGGCATGCCACCGGCAAGTATCGGAAGGTGGTCTGGCAATACAACCACAAGTATGAGGGCTCCATCTGTCGCTCGCCGCACCTGACCGAGACGGAGTTGAAAGCCATCGTGATCAAGGCCATGGCTGGTTGAGCGATGATCGTAAGGAGAGCCTCCTCACGGCGGAGATGCTGCGCGCCACCGTCTATGACACTTCCGCCCTCTGCGCGGAGCAGGAGCAATCCGAGGCGGAGCTTGCGGAAGCCGCCCGTCAGCTGACGGAGGCGATCATGCGAAACGCCAGCGTCGCACTGGATCAGGCGGAGCACCGGCGGGAGACAGCCCGTCTGAGCGCACGGTATCAGGAGATTCAGGACAAAAACGAAGCCCTGAAGCAGGAGATCAGGGAAAAGACTAGCCGGCGCAGACGCGTGGACAGCTTCATCAGGGAGCTGAAAAACCTGCCGCAGTATGCTGAGCAATTTGACCCCGTGGCCTTCCGCATTCTGGTGGAGCGCATCACGGTGCATGAGGGCAAGCGGGTGGTCGTCAGGTTCAATGACGGGACAGAGATCGAGGCATAATGTGTTCGCCTTTTTGCAGCAGGTGGAAGCCTGCTGCCTTTTCTGTTTCATGGACAGATGCTCATGTTCCTCTTTTGGTTTCGATGTGCCTATGCTATAATATGGATGGTCCAATTAGAACATAACCAATAATTTCGCAGAATAGTACGAAATTATCCAACACCCTTGACGGATAGAAAATGTTTCTGAAATGTGTGCATGGTGAGAAAGGAGCAGTCAAGGAAATGAAATGCGTAAAGTGTGGTCAAGAGGTAAACGATAGCATGCGTTTTTGCCCTCATTGTGGCACGAAAAATGAGCCTGCACACAAGACTGTTCAGCTGAGATGCAAAGAGTGTGGCGGTACACTTCAGGTTGATGCTGGTAAGTCTGTATTGGTGTGCCCTTTCTGCCAATCAACGGAATTGCTGGTTGAAAGTGATGAAGTCACAATCCAACGTATAAAGAGCAATACATACAAAGAAGTTGAAATGGAAAAACTACGGCACGAAGAAGCAAAGGATCTTCGGGCGGCTGAAGAAAAGAAAAAAGAAGAGGATAGAAGGAAAGCATATACGGGGAAATACGGAAAATTTGCAGTATTCTGCCTTGTTATGGCAATCATTTGCGCAATGTCTGCCTTTACATCTTTCCGAAGCTCTCCCGTTCGTATCGTGGCAGGACTGGTTTCTGCTGTTCAAGCCATTGTGTTCCTATTCGCTTGGATAAAGGGCAGAAAAAACGCATACGGGAAAACGCAAACCAAACACAAAATGCTTGCAATCCTCGGCTTTTTGATGTTTGGGTTCATTTCACTGATGTCTCAAAGCAACACATTGTTTCCACAAGCGATCGTGGAAATTCCATCCATATCCGAGACTGCTGTGACGAATGAAGACGAGGGCATTTTCTGTTACCCCGTTCGTAATTATGCGGGGCGTAATGCAGCAAGTATCGGCAAATCAAAAACCTACTACCGTATAGATGAATACGGCGATGCAGATCTGAGAATTGTTTTTGTTGCAGAGAACGGTGTATACATCGATCCCCAAACTGAGAATCAGCTGCAAAACTATATTGTCTATGCGCAGAGTATTCCTGCCAATAGCACGCTCACTGCTGTATACGGTCGATATAGCAACGGCAAACCTTCGTCTCTGATTGATTACCAAAATCACGAAGAAATCATTTTGTATGTTCATGCCATTGATGAGGAGACGCCCGCTGACCCAAACATTACAACCATTAGCTTTACGCCCGACCGCCGGACATATTTTGTTCGCGATTATGTGGGGAGGAACGCTGCTGCTGTTGGCCCCAAGAACAGCTATAGGAGAATTGACGAATATGGTCGCGGGGATGTGAAGATTATTTTCACATCTGTAGACGGTACCTATATCGACGCTACCGATCTTGAAACCTTGCGGCAGTATGTAGTCGTATCGCAAGATGTTGTACCCAACACTCAGATCAAATATACTTACACGAAATACTCAAATGGCAGTGAGTCGGATCTTGTTGATTATCAGAACATCACAGAAATCAATCTCACAGTGCAGAAACTTGACCCGTCAATTATTGCGCTGATGCCTGAAATAACACCTACACCCGAACCTGAGCCCACACCTGTAGCGCTGAAGCTGGATTACAGGATCCAGGGTGATAACGCTATTGTCACCGGCTATTATGGTGAAGGGACTGTTGTCGAAATACCTCGAAAGCTTGGCGGGAAAGAAGTAACCGCAATTGATGCTGAGGCTTTCAAGAATTGCTCCACGCTTGAATCTATTACAATTTGGGCTGACCTTACAACCATTGGAGATTCTGCATTTGAGGGCTGCACCTCATTGACCGAGATCAGCATTCCGAATGAAACAACCCATATTGGCAAGCGTGCATTTATGAACTGTACTTCACTCTCATCAGCACTCATATGGGGCGATCCTGATATCGACGATTACGCCTTCGCTGGTTGTACTGCCTTGGACAGCATATCGATTTCAAATGACACAAAGAGCATAGGCGCGCATGCCTATGAAGGCTGCACCGGGGTAACAGAGTTGCTCATATGGGGCGTGGATGTAATCGAAGAATACGCTTTTGCTGGTTGTACGGGCATAGACTCTGTCAGCATTCCGCATGATGTTGTTCGCATTGAAGCCCACGCTTTCGACGGTTGTACAGCTCTTACATCATTGATTGTGTGGGATGATGATACACTGGTAGACCGACAGGCGTTCTCAAATTGTCCTAAATGACCTCCTTACCCGATGGCTTTTCCCATCCGCGGTATGCTATCTATCACTCCGGTTTCGCGAAATAGCAAGTCTTTTTTCAAAAAGGATATAGGAGGTGTATTGTGAACACGCAAATGAATCTGCAAAGAATCGCGGTGGATCGGCTCAAGCCCGCGAAGTATAACCCGCGCAAAGACCTGAAGCCCGGCGATCCGGCGTATGAAAAAATCAAGCGCAGCCTATCCGACTTCGGCTATGTCGATCCTGTGATCTGGAACGAAGTGACCGGGAACATCGTGGGCGGTCATCAGCGGTATAAGATGCTGGTCGCGGAAGGCGAGACAGAGATCGACTGCGTGGTCGTTCACATCGAAAATCCGCAGGATGAGAAGGCGCTGAACATCGCGCTCAACAAGGCAGTCGGTGAATGGGAACCCGTTGCGCTGGCTGATCTGCTTTCCGACCTCCAAACCTCCGGCTATGACCTCGGCGCGACTGGTTTTGATGCTGCCGAAATCGACGATCTGTTCTCCAAGGTACATGACAAGGACGTCAAGGACGATGTGTGCGACATCGACCCGGAGGAAGTCGCGCCCTTCGTGCAGCCCGGCGACGTATGGACGCTGGGCAGGCACAGCATGGTCTGCGGTGATGCGACCGATGAAGCGAATGTGGCTCTGCTCATGGATGGCCTCAAGGCCAATCTGGTCGTGACCGACCCACCCTACAACGTCTCGTATGAATCTGCGGATGGCAAGTCCATCCAGAACGACAGCATGGGCGACGCGACGTTCTATGAATTTCTGCTCTCCGCGTTCCGCAACATGGCCGCCCACATGGCCGAGGGCGGCAGCGCCTACATCTTCCATGCGGACACCGAGGGACTCAACTTTCGCAGGGCGTTCAAGGAGGCGGGCTTTCACATCAGCGGCGTGTGCATTTGGGTAAAGAACAACCTCGTCCTGGGCCGTTCGCCCTATCAATGGCAGCACGAGCCGGTGCTCTTTGGCTGGCTGCCCAACGGCAAGCACAAGTGGTTTTCCGACCGCAAGCAGACGACGATCTGGAACTTTGACAAGCCCAAGCACTCCAAGGAGCATCCCACGATGAAGCCGATTCCGCTGCTGGCCTATCCCATCAAGAACAGCTCCGCGCCCAACGGCGTGGTCATGGATCTGTTCGGCGGCAGCGGCTCCACGCTCATGGCCTGTGAACAGACCGACCGCATTTGCCGGACGATGGAGCTTGACCCGAAGTACGCCAGCGTCATTGTTGAGCGCTTTCATCAGGAATACCCAGACGCCAAAATCAGTGTGATGAGAAACAATTCGGAGCTGCCTCTCGAGACAGTTCTTTCTATTATATAAGCATAATTTACGCGAAAGGAGGTGGCCAGCATGGCGACCCGAGGCAGAAAGCCCAAGCCCACAGCCATGAAAATCCTCGAAGGCAATCCGGGCAAGCGCCCGCTCAACGAGCATGAGCCAGTGCCGCCCAAGGCAGCAATCAAGTGCCCCTCATGGCTGCTGCCGGAGGCGAAAAAGGAATGGAAGCGGCTGGCTCCCTCCCTTGAGGCCATGGGCGTGCTCACCATGGCCGACCTGACGGCCTTTGAGGGGTACTGTCAGGCGTATGCCCGCTGGAAAGAAGCAGAGGCGTTCATCACGCAGCACGGCTCCATCTTCAAGACGCCCTCCGGCTATGTGCAGCAGGTGCCGCAGGTGTCCATCGCCCAGCAGAACCTCAAGATCATGCAGTCCTTCTGCTCGGAGTTTGGCCTGACGCCCGCAACCCGCGCACGCATCATCGCCGCTGGCGGCGGTGCGGATGACGGCTTCTCGGACGATCCCATGGAAAACCTCCTGAAGGGAGGCTGGGACAATGTTCAGTGAGGCCAAGGCACGAAGGGTCACAGGCTTTATCGAGTGCCTCAAGCACACCAAGGGTGAATTCCACGGAAAGCCCTTCCGGCTGCTTCCATGGCAGGAGCGGATTGTGAGGGATGTGTTCGGCACGGTGCGCGAAGACGATCCCACGATGCGCCAGTACACCACGGCGTACATCGAAATCCCCAAGAAGCAGGGGAAATCTGAGCTGGGCGCGGCCATCGCGCTCAACATGCTGGTCAACGACGATGAGTGGAAGGCGGAGGTATACTCCTGTGCGAGCGACCGTCAGCAGGCAGCCATCGTGTTCGATGTGGCCGTGGACATGGTCAAGCAATCCCCGGCGCTGAGTAAACGCATCAAGATCATCCCATCCATGAAGCGCATGGTCTACCAGCCGACCGGGAGCATTTATCAGGTGCTGTCCAGCGAGGTGGCGACCAAGCATGGCCTGAACGTGTCCGCCTGCATCTTCGACGAGCTGCACACCCAGCCGACCCGTGCCCTGTACGACGTCATGACCCAAGGTTCCGGCGACGCGCGAAAGCAGCCGCTGTGGTTCTTCCTCACGACGGCGGGCACCGACCGCAACAGCATCTGCTGGGAGGTACATCAAAAGGCGCTGGACATTTTGGAGGGACGCAAGCACGACCCGCGTTTCTATCCCGTGATCTTCGGTTTGCCCGATGACGCGGACTGGACGGACGAAGCCAACTGGTACAAGGCGAATCCGTCGCTGGGGCACACGATTACCATCGACAAGGTGCGGGACGCCTTCCATAAGGCGCAGGAGACGCCTGCCGATGAGAACATGTTCCGTCAGCTGCGCCTGAACCAATGGGTGAAGCAGTCCATCCGCTGGATGCCCATGGACAAGTGGGATGAGTGCGGCGGCGTAGTCAACCCGTATGAGCTGGAAGGGCGCGCCTGTTACGCGGGCCTCGACCTGTCCTCGACGTCCGACCTGACCACGCTGGTGCTTGTGTTTCCGCCCACGGAGGAAGGCGGCGTGTACACGGTATTGCCGTTCTTCTGGCTGCCGGAAGAGACGCTCTCCCTGCGCGTCCGGCGCGACCACGTCATGTATGATGTGTGGGAGCGTCAGGGCTTCATCCAGACCACCGAGGGGAACGTCGTGCATTACGGCTTCATCGAGGCGTTTATCTGCCAGCTCGGCGAGCGGTACAACATCCGCGAGATCGCCTATGACCGCTGGAACGCCACGATGATGGTGCAGGCCCTTCAGGACGACGGATTCACCATGGTGCCCTTTGGGCAGGGCTTCAAGGATATGTCACCGCCGACCAAGGAGCTGATGCGCATCGTGCTGGAGCGCAGCCTCAACCACGGCGGCCACCCGGTGCTGCGGTGGAACATGGACAATGCCTATGTGCGCACCGATCCGGCGGGCAACCTCAAAATCGACAAAGAAAAATCCACCGAGAAGGTGGACGGCGCTGTGGCGCTGGTCATGGCGCTGGACAGGGCCATGAAGAACATGAATGGCGGCTCCGTGTACGATGATCGCGGGCTGCTTTTTATATGAGGTGAAATATGCCGAGAGCGCCGAAAAGGCCCTGCCGGTATCCGGGGTGTCCGAATCTGTGCGACAGCGGCGTTTACTGCCGCGAACACGCGGCGCTTTCCTCTGATCGCCTGCGGGGCAATGCCGCCGAGCGCGGCTACGACAGCCGC
>CAZRLM010000113.1:0-8904 GCA_964600835.1 uncultured Oscillospiraceae bacterium | reverse complement strand
GGAAGCCCAGATGGGTGTAGCCCAGCTTCACAGCCGCGTAACCGGCCATATAGCCAGCCAGCTCTTCCTGATACACCGCACTGAACACGTTGGAGGCCAGGGTCTTGCCGCCCAGGTCGCCCTCGCCCACGTCCAGCATGATGAAGGTCACGTCCGGATAGATGTCCTGCACCTCAAGGATGGCCTCGCCGAACAGGTAGCCGGGCATCACGACGACGTTGTAGCCCTCGTCCACCGCCGCGTCCACCATGGCGACACGGTCAGGGGTGGAGTCAGCCGCGGGCTTGAAGTAGTTGAACTTCAGGTTGTTGGCCTCGCAGAAAGCCTTGCAGGCTTCATAGGTGGTCTGGTTGAAGGACTGGTCGGTGATGTCGCCGGAGTCGGTGATCATGGCGACGCTCCAGGTCTTTTCCCCCTCGGCGGAGGCGAAAGAAGCCAGGCCCAGCACCATGCACAGCGCCAGCAGAAGAGAAACAAACTTCTTCATTTTGGGAATCCCCTTTCCTGATGTGAGCAATTTATGCTCCGCCTCCATTATAGCAGGATTTGTCGTATTTGAAAAGAGTCAATCGGAAACTTTTCAACCGGCGAACAGGCATGAAAAAAGTGACCGCGAAGTGATCGCGGCCACTTTTTTGACATTCACTCTTTTCCTAATTTTGAGAACCCCTCGCCCAGCGCCTCGTGGGCCTCGGTGACGAACATGAACGCGTTCTCGTCCTCCTCGCGGACAATGTCCTTGAGCCGCGCCACCTCCTGACGGCTCGCGACGCAGAGCACGACAGGGTTCTCCGTGCCGGAGTAAGCGCCCCGCGCGGTCAGCTGCGTCGCGCCGCGGTCAAGCTCGGTGAGAATGCGGGCGGAAACCTCCGACCATTTGGGCGTGATGATAAAGCACGCCTTGTTGGAGGAGAAGCCGATCATCACGATGTCGATCACCTTGCTGGAAGCGAAAATGCAGATGAACGCGTACAGCGCCTCCGTCGCGCCGACAAACACGCCCGCCGCCAGGACGACCAGGAAGTCGAGGATGAACAGGAACATCCCGACGCTGATAAAGGGGAAGCGGCTGTGCACCATGCGGGCGATCATGTCTGTGCCGCCGGTGGTCGCGCCCCCGCGCAGAATCAGTCCCAGGCCGACGCCCAGCACGATGCCGCCGTACAGCGTGCCCAGCAGCGGATCGACCGTCATCGCCGGAACCTGGATCAGGTCGATCGCCAGGGAAAATAGAATCGTTGCGACCAGGGAACGCCAGGCGAACACCCGCCCCATCGCCTTGTAGCCGACGATGAACAACGGCACGTTGAGTGCCATGCTCGTCATGCCGACCGGCAGGTAAAACAGGTAGTACAGGATCGTCGCGACACCGGTCAGGCCGCCGGGGGCGATGTTGTTGGGCACCAGAAACAGCGGGTAGGCCGCACCGCCGATGACGCAGCCCAGGATGATCTGTCCGTAGGCCATCAGCTGCTCTGCGTGTTTCGTGCCCAGGCGTTCCTTCAGCTTCATAATCAGGTTCCTCCTTGCTTCCTTGTGCGTTGCTTTTGTGGTCAGCCGGAGCCGTCCGCGCCCAGAGACGCGCGCAGCGCCGCGTCCAGGCGGCGCATGGCTTCCGGCGTCAGGCAGCCCAGGTAGCGCGTCAGCCGGGATTTTTCCAGCGTGCGCACCTGCTCCGTCAAGACGACCGAGTCCCGTTTCAGCCCGCTCTCCGCCCGGGAAATCGGGACGTGAATGGGGAGCGAGGTTTTCTTTTCTCTGGTGGTCACCGCCGCGACAATCACGGTGGGGCTGTGCAGGTTTCCTATATCATTTTGGATGATCACGACCGGCCGTATACCGCCCTGCTCAGAGCCGACGACCGGGTCGAGATCAGCCCGATAGATTTCGCCGCGTTTCATGCGCTGTCACACTCCGTTTTGCTCCGCCTCCCGCGCCTGCGCCGGAGACAAAGCACATCGTTCGGGCGGCAAAAAGGCCGCCCCTTGCAGGGTATGACGCGAAGCGCGGCCCGGTTCACGCGGGCGGCAGCGGGCGCAGATCGTAGTTTGCCAGCGCGCGGCGGCGGGTGGGCCAGTCCGGCAGGAGGCGGGTCATTTCGTCATGAAAGGCGGCGGAATGGTCGGGGTGATGCAGATGGCAAAGCTCGTGCACTAACACATATTCCACCAGCGGCGGGGGCACGCGGGACAGGTGCAGGTTGATCGTCAGCGTGCTGCGATCCGGCCGGCAGGAGCCCCAGCGGCTGGTCATCTCCCGCAGCGTGATCCGCTTGATGCGCACGTTCAGCCGCGTCTCCCAGGGAGGCAGCAGCTCACGCAGGAGCGCTTGCAGCTTCTCGGCCCGGTAACAATCCAGCGCCGCCATTCCGACGGGCGCGCCGTCCTGGCCGAGCGTGAGGTAGCGCCCGAACAGCAAATGCCTTTCCCCCGGCTCCCCGGAGGGCTGCCAGGCGGTCGCGCCCTGCATATGCGCCTCGATCCACGTGCGGCGCTCCTCCAGGAAGCCCGCTGCGTCGCGCTCGCTCGTCCCCGGAGGCAGGGACAGCGTCAGCCGCCGCTCGCCGGGATGAAAACGAAGCGTCATCCGGCGGCAGCGGGCGCGGACGGTTGTCTCTATTTCGTAACCATGAAATTGCATGACATATCCTCCATGCTCCTGATTATACCACGTTCGCCGCCCGGCTTCAAGTCGATTCGCGCCCGCGCGCTTCGACATTGTTCTTGCGCCGTTTCGACGGCTGGAGACGGGCGGGTAGGCTATACTGCGTCTTGTCCGACGGAAAGGGGGACAAAAGCGATGCGGGTCAGCGGCTGGCTGTACTGGCTGGAACAGACGCTGTGCGCGCTCAGCGTTTTGTGGGCGCTGGGCGAAGCTGCGGCGCTGCGGCGCAGGAGCGTTTCGCGGCTGCTCGCCACCAGCGCGGGAATCGGCGCGGCGTGCGCGATGGGCGCGGTGTGCGCGCCAAACACGGCGCTGCTGCTGCCCCCGGCGCTGCTCATCGCGCCCTGCTGCGCGTGGCTCGGGCTTCCCAGACGGATGTACCCCCGCTTGATGCTGCTGAACGGGACGCTGCTGTTGGCGCTGACCGGGCTGATCCGCCTGATGCTCAGCCTGCGGGCAAGCCCGGCGGTATCGCTTTTGACGCCCTGCGCGGCGCTGCCGCTGCTGGCCCGGGGCGCTTGCCGGAAGCCCGTGGCGCGCTGGGCGGCTGTGGATCTGTATCTGGGCAGGCGAACGCTGACGCTGACCGCGCTGGTGGATACGGGCAACCTGCTGCGCGACCCGCTTACCGGCGCGCCGGTGATTGTGATCGCCGAGCGGATGGCGAACAGACTGCTGGACGGACATGACCTGCCGCGACGGGTCAGGACGATCCGCGTGCGAACCGTGTCCGGCGTCGGGCAAATGACGGTGCTTAAGCCGGACAGGACGCGCGTGCGCACGGAAAACGGCTGGCGGGAGGTCGAAGCGCTGGTGGGCGTCGCGCCGGGTGGATACGGCGGCAGCGCAGCGCTGCTTCCGGCGGCGCTGGCGGACGCCGAATTGGCGGCGATGGATGAAGGAGGAGGAACATGAGGATGAACTTTCGGCTGTATTCATACGCGCGGGCGCAGCTGGGCGAGCTGCTGGATCGGCTGATGCCGGGGGAAATGTACTACATCGGCGGCGCGGATCCGCTGCCGCCGCCGCTCACCCCCGAGGAGGAGCTGGCCCTGGCGGCCCGTTTGGCGACGGACGACGGCAGCGTCCGCCGAACGCTGATTGAGCGAAACCTGCGCCTGGTGGTTTTTATTGCCCGCAAGTTCGAGAATACCGGCGTTCAGCTGGAGGACTTGATCTCCATCGGCACCATCGGGCTGATCAAGGCGGTGAATACCTTCAATCCCGACAGGAAGATCAAGCTGGCAACCTACGCCAGCCGCTGCATTGAGAACGAGGTGCTCATGTTCCTGCGCCGCCACAGCCGCACGCGGCTGGAGGTTTCCCTGGACGAACCGCTCAAGACCGACTGGGACGGCAACGAGCTGCTGCTCTCCGACGTGCTGGGCACCGACAGCGACGTGGTCTGCCGCGGGGTGGAGGAGAGCGCCGAGCGGCAGATGCTTTTCGCCGCGCTTTCCCGCCTTTCGGAGCGGGAGCAACGGATCATGCGGCTGCGCTTCGGGCTGGGTGGTAAGCCGGAGATGACGCAGAAGGAGGTGGCGGACGTGCTGGGCATCAGCCAAAGCTACATTTCCCGGCTGGAAAAGCGCATTTTGGCCCGCCTTCACGGTGATTTGATGCGGCAGATCGGTTGACGCGGGCGGCGCGGTCGAAAGGACGCGCGTTTTGAGAACCTTTGCCGCCGCCGCATAACCGCGCCGGGGAGGCGGCATACTCCATTCTATCACTGGCAAGCAGGGAGGCGCGCGCAATGGCGTACGGCAAGGTTGAGATTTGCGGGGTGGATACCTCCACCCTGCCGGTCATTTCCGCCGAGCGGATGCGGGAGCTGTTCCCGCTGGTGCACGGCGGCGACAAGGCGGCCCGCGACGAGTTCATCAAGGGCAATTTGCGGCTGGTGCTCAGCGTGATTCAACGGTTTTCCGGCCGCGGGGAGAACGCGGACGATCTGTTTCAGGTCGGCTGCATCGGGTTGATGAAGGCGCTGGATAACTTCGACACCAGCCAAAACGTGCGCTTTTCGACCTACGCGGTGCCGATGATCATCGGTGAAATCCGGCGCTATCTGCGGGATAACAACGTCATTCGCGTCAGCCGGAGTATGCGGGACACGGCCTACAAGGCCCTGCAGGCGCGGGATCGGCTGCAAGGCCGGTGGAACCGGGAACCGACGGTGACGGAAATCGCGGAGGAGATGCACGTCCCGCGGGAGGACGTGGTGTTCGCCCTGGAGGCGATTCAGGATCCGGTGAGCCTCTTTGAGCCGGTGTACAACGACGGCGGCGACGCGCTTTATATTATGGATCAGGTGAAGGATGAGACGTGCCGGGACGAAAACTGGCTGGAGGACATCGCCATCCGCGACGCGCTTCAGCGCCTGACCGAGCGGGAGAAGAAGATCCTGAAGCTGCGGTTTTTCGAGGGGCGCACGCAGATGGAGGTCGCGGGGGAGATCGGCATCAGTCAGGCGCAGGTTTCCCGGCTGGAAAAGAACGCGCTGCTGCATATGCGCAAGCACGTCGAATAGAATTTTCCTGCTATTTCCCTTTTCATTTCTGAAAAAAAGGGGTATAATTGAATCAGCCGGAATCGCCAAGCCTTAGCGGAAACGTGCGGGGGAGGCGCGGCAATACGCCTGATTGACCGCGGAGGGTGACCAACGCGGGAGATGGGAAGGAGGACAATATGCGGTTTTTTGTGTGCGGATCGTAGCGCTTTTTGCCGACGATTCGCTTTTTTGTAATGAAAACGCGGGAGGGCGCAAGCAATGGAAGAAGCGCGGCTGGGCTTTGTCGGCGTGGTGGTGGAGGAGCGCGGGCGCGCGGGTGAGGTGAACCGGATTCTGTCGGAGTTCGGGGAGATCATCCGCGGCCGTATCGGCATTCCAGATCATCAGGGCGGCGCGGCGGTCATCGGGCTGGTGGTCGAAGGCTCCAACGAGCGTGTCGGCGCCATGACGGGCCGTCTGGGCAATCTGCCGGGCGTGACGGTCAAAAGCGCCCTGACCCGCCGGACGACGCAGACGAAAGGATGACAAATTATATGAAGCGTTTTTTTGCGATACTGACGATCATGGCGTTGTGCCTGACGATGGCGGCGGGCGCGACGGCGGAGGACAAAATCAGCGTGTATGCGCTCAAAGGCCCCACCGGCATCGGCATGGTGCAGCTGATGGCGGCGGAGGACAGCCCCTACGCCTTCACCCTGGCCGGCGCGCCGGACGAGGTGGTGGCCGCGGTCGCCAGCGGCGAGGCGGACATTGCCGCCGTGCCGACCAACCTGGCGGCGACGCTGTACAACAAGACGCAGGGCGGCGTGAAAATCATGGCGCTGAACACCCTGGGCGTGCTGTCCATCCTGGAAAAGGGCGACAGCGTGCAGTCCGTCGCGGATCTGGCGGGCAAGACGATCTACGCCACCGGCCAGGGCTCCACGCCGGAGTATGTGCTGAACTATATCCTCGCCGCCAACGGCCTGACTGATCAGGTGACGGTGGAGTACAAGGCCGAGCACGCCGAGCTGGCGACGCTGGCGGCCTCTGGCGAGGTCGATCTGGTGATGCTGCCGGAGCCGAACGTGACCAGCGTGCTGATGCAGAACGCGGACTTCCGCATCGCGCTGGACGTGACGGCGCTCTACGGCGAAGCTGCCGCGGCCTCCGGCCATGAAAACGCGGTGCTGAGCATGGGCTGCGTGATTGTGAACAGTGAGTTTGCCAAGGCGCATCCCGAGGAGCTGGCCGCGTTCATGGCCGCCTATGAGGAGAGCGTCGCCTTCGTGAACGGGAACATCGAGGGGGCCGCCAAGCTGGTGGAGGCGCAGGGCATCCTGCCCAAGGCGGCGGTGGCGCAGCGGGCCATTCCGAACTGCCACATCGTGTTTGTAAGCGGCGAGGAGATGCGGGAGCAGATCGCGCCCTTCTTCCAGCTGCTGTTTGACGCGAACCCCAAGGCGGTCGGCGGCGCGATGCCCGGGGATGACTTCTACTATATCGCGCCATGAACAGCCGGTGGAAAAAGCGGCTGAGCGGGCTGTGGCCGCTTTGCTTCTGGCTGCTCGTGTGGGCGGTCTGCTACCGCGCGGTGGGGCGGGATCTGCTTCTCGCCTCGCCGCTGCAGGTGGCGCGGCGCTTCTCCTTTGTGCGGGAAGCGTCCTTTTGGCGCTGCGTGGGCGGCTCCCTGTGGCGGACGGCGGCGGCATACCTGATCGGCGTTGTGTCCGGCGCAGGACTGGCGGTGTGCTGCCATGCCGCTATCTGGCTGGATCGGCTCATTCGCCCGATGATGGCCGCCGTGCGCGCCACGCCGGTCGCGTCGTTCATCATTCTGGCGCTGGTGTGGCTGTCCTCGGGCAACGTGCCGATTCTGGCCGGGGCACTGATGGTCACGCCGGTGGTGTTCGCCAACGTTCGGGAGGGAATCGACGCCACAGACGCGCGGCTTTTGGAAATGGCGCGGATGTTCGGCATGACCCGCTGGCAGACCTGGCGGCGGGTGATCATTCCGTCGGTGTTGCCCACGTTTGTCGCGGCGTGCGAGGCGTGCGTGGGATTGTGCTTCAAGGCGACGATCGCCGCGGAGGTGATCGGCGTGCCGAAAAACGCCGTCGGCACACAGCTGTACAACGCGAAAATCTACCTGGAAACCGACGCGCTGCTCGCGTGGACGGTGGTGATCGTGCTGCTGAGCGTGGCGCTGGAAAAGCTACTGCGCGCCGCGTTTGAAAGGGGGCTGCGCCGTGTCCATCACGCTTGACGGCGTTTGCAAGGGCTTTGACGGCCGCGCCGTGCTGACGGACGTGAGCCTGACGCTGCGGCCCGGCGGACGGTACTGCTTCTTTGGCCCCTCGGGCTGCGGCAAAACGACGCTCCTGCGGCTGATCTGCGGCCTGGAACAACCGGACAGCGGACACGTTTCGCGTCCGGCGGGGCTGCGCTTCGCGTGCCACTTTCAGGAAAACCGGCTGCTGCCCTGGTATACCGCCCTCGAAAATCTGGCGCTGATCGGCCCGGAGGCGGAAAACTGGCTGGCGCGGGCGGAGCTTTTGGGCGCGGCGAACCAGTACCCGGACGAGCTGTCCGGCGGCATGAAGCGGCGGCTTTCGCTGGCGCGGGCGCTGATGCACCCCGCCGACGTGCTGGCGCTGGATGAGCCGGTGCGCGAAATGGACGAGGCGATGGCCGAGCGGATGCTCCGGCTGATCGACGCGGATGTCGGCGACCGGACGCTGCTGCTTGTCACCCACGACCGGCATCAGGCGGAAGCGCTCGGCTGCGAAATCATCCCCATGCAAAAATCCCCGGCATGATCGTGCCGGGGAAGCAAGGCTCTGCCTATTTCCGCCGGGTGGCCAGACCGCGGCGGTTTTCTTTTTTTGGCGGAATCATTCCGCGGCGCAGAAGGTGTAGTCCTCGTCGCCGGAAACGAAGGCGTCGAAAACGCGCTGGACGAGCGCGTCGTCCTCCACGGGCAGATAAGCCTCCTCGCCGTCCTCTTCCGCGACCTCAAAGATGAGCACGCCGTCGTCCTCCTCGTCGCAGGGGGCGAGCACGGCGTAGCGCGTTTCATTGAGTGGGATGTATGCCAGCACGGCGAAGTCGGTTTCCTGACCGTCCTCGTCGGTGAGAGTGACCATTTCCGTTTGCTCGTCCATGCTCAGCCTTCCCTCCATTGATCAAGCCGCGACGCGACGGCGGCCAGGAACGCGTCGGTCGTTACGCCCTTCGCGCCGCCCTCCCAGAGCAGCGCCAGGTCGCCGGTCATCACGCCGCTCTCGATGGTATCCAGCGTCGCCTTTTCCAGTTGATCCGCAAAGGCGCACAGGTCGGGCAGCCTGTCCAGCTCGCCGCGCTTGCGCAGCGCGCCAGACCAGGCGAAAATGGTCGCGACCGGGTTGGTGCTCGTCTCCTCGCCCTTCAAATAGCGGTAGTAGTGCCGGGTAACGGTGCCGTGCGCCGCCTCGTACTCGTACTTCCCGTCGGGCGAGACGAGCACGCTTGTCATCATCGCCAGGGAACCAAAGGCTGTGGCGACCATGTCGCTCATCACGTCCCCGTCGTAGTTTTTGCAGGCCCAGATGAATCCGCCCTTGGAGCGGATCACCCGCGCCACCGCGTCGTCAATCAGCGTATAGAAGTACGTCAGGCCCGCCTGCTCGAAGGCGGCGCGGTACTCCGCCTCGTAAATCTCCGCAAAAATGTCCTTGAAGTTGTGGTCGTACGTCTTGGAAATGGTGTCC
>CAZRLM010000112.1:0-9064 GCA_964600835.1 uncultured Oscillospiraceae bacterium | reverse complement strand
CGCCCCCTCTGGTGGGGTGCAGGGGCAAAGCCCATGACGCGGCGCGTTCTCTTTACGATGAGAGAAAAATATGCTATAATCAGCATCAACGGAGATGGCTCATGCACTGCTTGGGGAATAATACGCAAGGAGGCACACCATGGCTTGGTGGGAAGCGGGGCTGCGGCTGTTGACGGCCGCGTTTGTTGGCAGCATGATCGGCATCGAGCGGGAGAGGAAGAACCGTCCGGCAGGGATGCGGACGCACGTCCTGGTGTGCGTCGGCGCGGCGCTGATTGCCGTTCTGGAGGCCTGCATCGCGGCGGATACGGTCGCGCTCAACAGCGGGAATCCGGATACGGGCGTGGGGGTCAGCCTGGGACGATTGTCGGCGCAGGTGATCAGCGGCATTGGCTTCCTGGGCGCGGGCACGATTTTCATCAGCCAGAAGAAGATTGCCGGGCTGACGACGGCCGCGTCGCTGTGGAACGCCGCGTGCCTGGGGCTGGCGGCGGGCATGGGCTATTACGGGCTGGCTGCCGCCGGTTGCGCGCTGGTCTTGGTGACGCTGACGCTGATGCAGCGTGTCATTCGAGTGAATACCGTCAAAAATTTGGAAATCAAGTTTGTCCATCGGGTGGAAACGCTCACCTATATCAACAGCTATTTTGAAAAAGCCGGCATCAAGGTGCTGGATGTGGACTTCCATGTGGAGAGCAGGGGCAAGGACAACCTGTACACCAACCTGTATGTCCTGGATATGCCCAGCCGCACCACCTATACCGACATTGTGACCCACCTGTCGGAGTACGGCAACATCCAGAGCATCAGGACGCGAAACGTGTGACGGAGGAATGGAGCATGAAGAACAGGGACGCGCGGACGCCGCTTTCGACCCATACCCGCAGGCTGTGCGCCGCGATCGGGGCGTGCTTCCTGGCGGCGCTGGCGCTGCGCGCGTTGAAGCTGCCCGCGGCAGAAAAGTGGGCGCTGGGCGCGGGCTGTCTGCTGGGCGCGGCGCTGCTTGTCCTGCTGCTGATCCTCTGGCTGCGGGAGAAAAGCAGCGTTGGCGACAATGGAGACGCGCAGACGGACAGGCGGCGCATGAGCCCTTGATCAACCGGGCAGGCTGTGATATGATACGATTGGTGGCAGAGCAGGAGGAGGAATCCAAGCGATGCTGTATTTTGACTGGACCTATCTGCTGATTATTCCCGGACTGCTGCTGGGACTGTGGGCACAGTCCCAGGTGAACAGCGCCTACCAGCGGTACAGCCGCGTGCCGACGCGCCTGAACCGCCCCGCCAGCGAGGTGGTGGACGATCTGCTGCGCCGCAACGGTAACAACGTGGTCAGCGTCGGCCATGTGAGCGGTCAGCTAACCGACCACTATGATCCGTCGAAGGAGACGCTGAACCTCTCCGACGGCGTGTTCAACTCCGCCAGCGTGGCGGCGCTGGGCATCGCCGCCCATGAGGCGGGACACGCGATGCAGAAGCAGGAGCATTACGCGCCGCTTAAGCTGCGCACGGCGGTGGTGCCGGCGGTGAACATTGGTTCCAGCCTGTCGACGCCGCTGTTCTTTCTGGGGCTGATCTTTTCCTGGAGGCCGCTGCTGACGGCGGGCATTGTGCTGTTCAGCCTGTCGGTGATCTTCGCGGTGCTGACGCTGCCGGTGGAGTTTGACGCGAGCCGCCGCGCGGTGCGGATGCTGACGGAAGGCGGCTATGTGACGGGCGAGGAGGAGCGCGGCGTGCGCGCGGTGCTCCGGGCCGCCGCGCTGACGTATGTGGCCGCCGCGGTGACGAGCCTCCTGTCGCTTTTGCGACTGGTGCTCATCGCCCGGAGCCGGGATCGGGACTAAATTTCAATCACCAAGGAAGCAAACCTCTCCGCGCTTTTCGGCGGAGAGGAGGAGGAGAGAGAACCATTGGGAAAGCTGTTTCAAGGGCTGGCGGCCGTGGTACGGACGTGCTCGCCGCGGATGCGGGTGGAATGGGAGGAGCCGTTTGCCGGCGGCGCGTGTGTGTTTGTGTGCAACCATTGCGGCGCGCTCGGCCCGGTGGACGTCTGCGCGAAGTTTCCCATGCGCGACACCTGCCATGTGTGGTGCAACGAGGGGATCATGAACCGCAAGACCTGCCCGGCCTATGTCCGGCAGGATTACTGGTGGAAGCCGGGCTGCAAACTGGAGCCGCTGTACAACGCGACGCTGCCCTACCTGGCCGCGGCGGTGCTGCCGCCCGTTTTGAAGAGCGCGCCGACGATCCCCGTCTACCACGACGCGCGGGTGATGACCACCATGCGGCAGAGCCTTCGCTTCCTCAGGGCGGGGGAGCAGGTCGTCATCTTCCCGGAGCAGCCCAGCGGGTACCTGAGCCACCACGATTGGATCAACACCGGCTGGCTCAACATCACGACGCTGTACCAGCGGGCGACCGGCGAAAAGCTGCGGATGTACCCGGTGCACATCGACACCCATCGCCATGTGTTCCACATCGCGAAGCCCATCGCGGTTGACCCGGCCCGCTCCCTGGAGGAGCAGACGCCGGAGATCGTTGAGGCGCTCGCCCGGGGTCTGCGCGGAAAACAGGCAGAATAAAAGAAGCGGCGGAAGGCTTCCAACAGCCCTCCGCCGCTTTGCTTGTGCGGACTTATTCCACGGTCGCCTGGGTGATGTCGCTGCCGAAATACTTCTCGGAGATGCGGGACAGCGTGCCGTCCGCGGACAGCGCGGCGATTGCCTCGTTGATCGCCGTGCGCAGCGTGGCGCTGTCCTCGCCCTTGCGCATCGGGATGGCGACAAGGGTCGCGTCCTCCGTCAGCGCGACGACCTTCAGGTTCGCCTCAGGATGGACGGCCATGTAATCGTAGAAGGACACCTCCGCGTTCAGCGTCGCGTCGCAGCGCCCGGCCAGCAGCAGCTGAATGGTCTGATCCAGCGTGTCCACGCCGTCCACCGTCGCGCCGTAGCTTTCGGCCAGGGTCATGTAGGTGCTGTTGATGGAGTTGGCCGTGCGCTTGCCCGCCAGATCCTCAAAGGAGCGGATGTCCTCGTTGTCGCCGCGGACGATCAGCGCGGTGCGGTTGTAGCAGTAGGGGTCGGAGAAATCATACTTCTCGGCCCGCTCCGGGGTAACGTCCACGCCGTTGGCGGCGATGTCGTAGCGCTTCGCGTCCAGACCGGCGAAGATGCCGTCCCACTCGCACTCGACAAACGACGCTTCCACGCCTAACTTTTCCGCGATCGCCTGCGCGACCTCCACGTCGAAGCCGACGAGCACGTTGTTCTCGTCATGATACGTCCAGGGGGCCCACATTCCTTCCGTCGCCACCACCAGCTTGCCGGACGCCTGAATGCGGCTCAGCTGATCGCCCTCCTCGGCCAGCGCCGAAACGGCGCCGAGCAGCATCAGCAGCGCCGTCAGGGTGCATAACAGTCTTTTCATCACAAATACCTCCTTCTTTCCGGCGCATAGCGGGCCGGTATCCTGTTCAGTATAACGCATTCGCGAGGCGTTGTCCATGGATTCAGGGGAGAAAGCGCGGGGAAAACTTGAATTTTGCGCGCCGATGGTTTACAATATTACGTTGGACGGCTGTTCCTTTGGGAACAAGTCGACGACATCCTTGACGGAGGAGGCCGTTTATGGCGGACGAACGAAAGATCAGACTGTTTGCGGAAACGCCCGTGCCCCGCGCCGTGGCGACGCTTTCGATCCCGACGGTGATTTCCAGCCTGGTGGCGCTTTTGTACAGCCTGGCGGACACTTATTTTGTCGGCATGATCAACGATCCGGTGCAGACCGCCGCCGTGACGCTGGCCGCGCCGGTGCTGCTGGCGTTCAATGCGGTGAACAATCTGTTCGGCGTCGGTTCCTCGAGCATGATGAGCCGAGCGCTGGGCCGCGGAGACATGAAAACGCTGCGGCAAAGCTCGTCCTTCGGCTTCTGGGGCGCGCTGGTGAGCAGCGTGGTTTATTCGCTGCTGTGCGCGGCGCTGATGAGTCCGCTGCTGTCGCTGCTGGGCGCGGACGCGACGACCGCCCCGGCGACGCGGCGCTATTTGATGTGGACGGTCTGCCTGGGCGCAACGCCTTCCATCCTGAACGTGGTGATGGCGTATCTGGTGCGCTCCGAGGGCGCGACGTTCCACGCGAGCATTGGCAGCATGAGCGGCTGTCTGATCAATATCGTGCTCGACCCGCTGTTTATTCTGCCCGGCGGGCTGGGGATGGGCGCGGAGGGCGCGGCGCTGGCGACGATGATCTCCAACTGCTGCGCGACGCTGTATTTCTTCGGCTACCTGATCGTCAAGCGCGGAAAGACCTGCGTGTGTATCTCGCCCCGGGAGTTCACGCTCCGCAAGCCGATTGTGGGCGGCGTGTGCGCGGTGGGCGTGCCCGCGTCCATACAAAACCTGCTGAACGTGGTCAGCCATATGATGCTCAACAACCTGGCCGCGCCCTATGGCGCGGCGGCGCTGGCGGGCATGGGCATCGCCTCGAAAATCGCGATGGTGCCCTGGTATGTGTCCAACGGCATTTCGCAGGGCGTGATGCCGCTGATCGGCTACAACTACGCTTCCGGCAACATTCCGCGGATGAAGCGCGCGCTGTCCTTCACGGTGAAGGTGTCGGAGAGCATTCTTTGCCTGCTGGCCGTGCTGTGCTGCGCGTTCTCCGGGCCGATCACGGCGCTGTTCATCGAGGACGTGGCGACGGTGGCCTACGGCTCCTCGTTCCTGATCGGTATGTCGCTGTCGGTGCCGTTCCTGGCGATGGACTTTATGGCGGTGGGCGTGTTCCAGGCGGTGGGCAGGGGGACGCTGTCGCTGGTGATGGCGCTGCTGCGCAAGGCGGCCTTCGAGATCCCGGCGCTCTACCTGCTTAACGCGCTGTGGCCGCTCTACGGCCTGTCCTGCGCGCAGTTAGTGGCGGAGGTCTGCATGGCCGTGATCGGCTCGCTGATGCTGTTGAAGCTGCTGCGGCAGATCGAAGCCCGGCGCGCGCAAAAAACGACGGCTGCCGAGCTGCAAAAATAATCGTGCCTGATCGCAGAAAAGCCGCTCCCGGTCAATGGCCGGGGGCGGCCTTTTGATGGATTCATGAGGGGGATTACGCCATCTTGAGCCGATAGCCGAGCTTGTAGACCGTCTCGATGTTTGCCGAGCCGATCTTGCGGCGCAGGCGCTGAATGTGCACGTCCACCGTGCGCGTTTCGCCGATGCCCTGGTAGCCCCAGGCGGTACGGAGCAGCTCCTCCCGGGTCAGCGCCGCGTCCGGGGAGAGCATCAAGGCCTTCAGCAGCTCGAACTCCTGTGTGGTCAGCGTGAGCGGCGCGCCGTCCAGCGTGGCCTGCTTGGTCTGCACGTCGAGGCGCAGACCGCCCATCGTCAGCAGGCGGCTGCTGGCGGCGAGGAGCCTGTCCACCGCGGAAACGAGTCCGCGGCTGTCAAAGGGGCTGAGCAGCACGTCGCAGCCGGATTGGTACATGGCCCGCAGATGATCGGCGTTGCGCGCGTCCGACGTAATGAACAGCACCGGCCAGCCCCGCGCCTCCAGCGCGCGCAGCAGGGCGAAGCTGTCTGTCCACGGCAGGCGCGCGTTGAGCAGCGCCGTGCGGCGGCAGCCGCCCCGCACGATGGTCAGCGCGTCCTTCACCTGGGAAATGGCGACGCACTCATGGCCCGCACGGGTCAGCGCTTCCTTCATCCGGTGCGCCAGACGGGTGTCCGGCTCCATAATCATCAGCTGTGCCATCCTCTCACCTCATTGATCTAACGCTGCATAAACGGGGTTTCTTCCCGCCTGCACAAAAATTATGACGAAAGTGTTTCATTTGCGCCCGGAAAGAACGCTCCGGCGCGCTTTTTGCGCGTCAAAAAAGGAACGTCACTAATTAGACGTTCCTTTTGCCGATTTGGTTGCATCAGTCGCAGTCAAAAATTGCTTTTTGGGCGATTTTGTCGCCAAACTCCGCCTTCCAGCGATGATGCGGCTCGCTTTCGTCGTAGCGGGACAGCGCGTCCCGATCCATGGTCAGGACGATCATCAGGTCGTAGCGGTTGGGGCGGTCAATCACGTTGGGCAGCAGGGTCAAGTCATGCACGCCGGGGATGGCGAGCGCGTCGGCAAAGACCGCTTCCGCCCCGCGGCGCAGCGCCTCGCGATCCGCCGGTTCCCGCCACTTGACAAGAATGTGATGCTTCACGGCTGCGTCGCCTCCTCCTGCGCGGGTTCCGGTTCGTAGGGCTGCACCGTGTCCCGGATGAGGATGCTGAGCATCTTCAGCACGTTCTCGTCGTTGCCGTTGTTGATGGCGACGCACAGGTAACAGTCCGACGGGTTGTACACAAAGCGCGCCATGCCGGGCAGCTCGGAGCAGGGAATGGCGTACAGGTGCTTCTCCCGCGTCTCGCTGTTGACCACATAGCCGCGGGAGAGGTTCAGCTCCAGCGCCTCGCACTGGGCCATGATGTCCTCTTGCAGCTCCAGCTCCATGAACGCGCCCTGCTTGCCGAAGTTCTGGTAATACTCCTTGGTCAGCAGGAAGATGTCGCCCTCGCCGGCAGCCAGGTAGGTGGTGAGCTGCATCGGCCCGTAGGTTTCGTCCGCCACGGTGAACACGCAGCTGACGGCCTCCATGTCGCTCAGCTCTTCCGGCCAAACCTTGTTCAGGTAGTCCTCCATCATGGTCTGCTCGCCCAGGGCGAAGGAATAAATGGAAACCTTTTTGCCCTCCGGCGGGCGGTAAGCCGTCACGGTATAGGTGAGATTCCAGCCGAACACGGCGATGACGACCAGCAGCAGGTATTTCCACCAGGCATAGTTCCAGTGCTCGCGAAGCGTTTTGCCATTCACAGGCGTTTTCATCGGGCGCAGCCTCCCATGGGTCTTCATAATTAACTTATTATAGCACAAATATGTGAAAAATATGTGAACAAATGCTTTTCCTGTGCCAAGATAGAAAAATTGCGAAAAGGGGTTGACAGGCGGCGGGATTCATGGTACTATATCATCACGTTAGCGAACTAAAGCGCTAATACGATAAAGAAGGAGCGAACGACGATGATGAAGCAATGGATGGCGGCTCTCCTGGCGATGATGCTGGTTATGACGATGGGGTTGGCGCTGGCGGAGGAGGACGGCTCCCTGACGGCGATCACGGAAAAGGGCGCCTTCGTGCTGGGGCTGGACGACAGCTTCCCGCCGATGGGCTTCCGGGACGAGAACAACGAGATCGTCGGGTTTGACATCGACGTGGCCCGCGAGGTTTGCGCCCGCTTCGGCGTGGAGCTGGTGGTGCAGCCGGTGGACTGGAACGCCAAGGAGCTGGAGCTGAACGGCGGCAACGTCGACTGCCTGTGGAACGGCGTCTCCATCACGCCGGATCGGGTGGAGAGTATGTGTATGTCGATGGCGTACCTGAACAACAAGATGGTGTTCTACACCAAAAAGGACGCGGGCGTCGCCACGCTGGACGACCTGGCGGGCAAGAAGGTGGCCATCCAGAACGGCTCCTACGCTGAGGAGCTGCTGAACGGCGATTATCAGGAGCTGGCCGCGACCTTCGGCGAGGTGCTGGGCTTTGACGAGTACCTGACCGCGCTGATGGATCTGCAAAACGGCGGCTGCGACGCGGTTTTGATGGATCTGGTAGTGGGCGACTATCGCATCAACGCCATGGGCGCGGACGACCTGACTGCGGCGGTGGAGCTGGAGGACGACCTGTACGGCATCGCCTTCCGCAAGGACGACAAGGCGCTGTGCGCGAAGGTGGAGGAGACGCTCGTCGCCATGAAGCGGGACGGCAAGCTGGCGGAGATCGCCACAAAGTGGTTCGGCTCCGACATCACGGTGGTGCCCGCGGAGTAATCGTTATTGATCGGGGGCCGTGGCCCGCGCCGCATGGACGGGCTATCGGCCCCCTGCATTCTGTTCCGGGAGGCAGCGAAAATGGTCATCAAGTTTTTTAACGATCCGGAGCGCCTGATGAAGCTCTTTGAGATCATGCTGGACGGCGCCTGGGTGACGGTGAAAATTTTCTTTTTGACGCTGCTGTTTTCGCTGCCGTTAGGGCTTGCGGTGGCGCAGGGGCGCATGAGCCGCCTGCGCGCGCTCCGCGGGGCGGTGTCGGGATATATCTACCTGATGCGCTCCACGCCGCTGATGCTGCAAATCATGTTTATCTATTTTCTGCTGCCCCAGGTGCTGCCGTTTCGCGTGGATCGTTTCGGTGCGGTGATCTTCGCCTTCACCATCAATTACGCGGCGTACTTCGCGGAAATCTTCCGCGGCGGCATTCAGGGGATTCCGCAGGGGCAGTACGAGGCGGCGCAGGTGCTGGGCTATACGCGGGCGCAGTGCTTCGGGCACATCGTGCTGCCGCAGGTGGTCAAGCGCGTGCTGCTGCCGGTGACCAACGAGGTCATCACGCTGATCAAGGATACCGCGCTGGCCTCGACCGTCGCGGTGGTCGATCTGATGACTGTGGCGAAAAAGCAGGTGTCCTCCTCCGCGTCCATCGAGCCGTACATCGTCGCGATTCTGTTCTATCTGGTGCTCAACGGCGTCGCCGAGCGGCTGTGCAAGCTGGCGGAGAAGCGGCTGGATTATTACCGGTAAGGAGGGGCGCAAAATGCTGACCGCGACGGGGATTTACAAGGGCTTTGACGGACAGGGCGTGCTGCGGGGCATTTCCCTGACGGTGCGTGAGGGCGAGGTGGTGGCGATCATCGGCCCGAGCGGCTCGGGCAAGAGTACGTTTCTGCGCTGCCTGAATCAGCTGGAAAGGGTCGACCGGGGCGAAATTCTCCTGGACGATCAGCCCATCTGCCGGATGGACGGGGAGCGCCTCGTCTATTCCGACGCGAAAGCGCTGCGGCAGATCACCCTGCGGATGGGGATGGTGTTCCAGCAGTTCAACCTGTTCCCGCATATGAACGTGCTGCAAAACGTGATCGACGCGCCGATGCGGGTCAAAAAAATGCCGCGCGAGGCGGCGGTGCAGCGGGCGACGGCGCTGCTGGAGAAGGTCGGCTTGAAAGACAAGATGGCGCAGTATCCCTATCAGCTCAGCGGCG
>CAZRLM010000111.1:0-9174 GCA_964600835.1 uncultured Oscillospiraceae bacterium | reverse complement strand
GCGCATCTATGTGCAGCTTTACCTGCCCGTGTCGAAACCGCTGCTGGCGACCCTGGGCCTTTTCGCCGCTCTGGGCTACTGGAACGACTGGTACAACTCCATGCTCTTCAGCACAAGGGAGGAAATGCAGTCCCTGCAATACTTTTTGCAGGATATGCTGAGCACCATTCAGGCGCTCAAGCAGCTGGTGGCCGAGGGGCAGTTCGAGGCCGCAGGCACCGTATCCATGCCTACCACCAGTATGCGTATGGCCATGACCTGCGTGGTGACCGGCCCGATCATCTTCCTTTACCCGCTGGTGCAGCGTTACTTCGTCAAGGGCCTCACCATCGGCGCGGTGAAGGGCTGACGCTTTCACCCCGGATTCCTCTGGAACGGCGGACGACCGTCCCGGGAAGAATATATTTATCAAAGGAGGCACACTCATGAAACGCATCCTGTCCCTGGTTCTTGCCCTTGCCCTGCTGCTCGGCCTGTGCAGCGCCGCTTCGGCAGAAGAAACCAACCCCTGGAGTCACCTGGATCTGTCCGAATACAAGGAGATCAACTTCATCATCCCCGGCAACAAGCCCGCTGACTTCGACGAGATCATGGGCATGGCGAACGAGCGCATGAAGGAGCTCATCAACACCACCGTCCACATCGACTTCGTGTCCTACGGCGAGTTCGGCACCAAGCTGAGCCTGTTCCTGGGCGACGACGATTACGACCTGGTGTACGGCGCGTACTGGCTGTCCTTCAGCGACTATGTGAAGAACGGCGGCTACAAGGGCTTTGACTGGGATTTCGTCGAAACCTATATGCCGCTGACCGCCAAGACGCAAGCTCCCACCAGCTGGCGCGAAATGAAGTTCGGCGATCTGTACTATGGCGTGACCAACAGCATCGCCGGGATCGGCGCCAACGGCGTTTGGACCCGTCAGTCCCTGCTGGACAAGTACGGCTTCAAGGCCGAGGATATCAAGACCGAGGAGGATCTCATCCGTTACATGGACGCCATCGCGGCGGATACCGCCTCCACCGGCGTGTATGTGTTCAATCCCCAGGGCACCTACCCCCTCGACTCCATGTACTGGTTCACCAGCAAGAATCATATGTGGGATGTCAATGCCGGCGCGGCCAACTGGATGGTCTGGAAGTACAACACGGGCAAGGAATTCTCCGTGGATGATTTCCTGTGGTTCGCCGATACCGACGAATACCGTCAGTTCTGCCTGCAGATGGCCGACTTCTACAAGCGCGGCTATTTCCCCGCCAGCGTGATTTCCAACGACACCATGGTGGATGACAACTTCACCGCCGGCACCTCCGCCATCACCTTCGGCTCGCCCTCCGGCATGAACAACCTGTTGCAGACCATCACCGATGACACCCCCGTGTTCCTCAATTGCCTGTGGGATGACGAGTGCCGCACCCGCCGCGGAAACTACTTCGTGTACTGCGTGGGCTTCCCGCCCCAGAGCCAGAACATGGAGCGCGCCGCCGTGGCTCTGGACTGCATGAAGAACGACCCCATCGTCAACCAACTGCTGGTGTTCGGCGTGGAAGGCCGTCACTTCACCCTGTCCGAGGACGGCAAGTATTACAGCCTCGGCCCGGAGGCCGTGGATTATCCGTACTTTGCCATCGGCAACAACGCTGCCCTGCAGCATGACTCCGATCCCCAGATGACGCTGCATCCCTCTGTCGTGCAGTATCAGGAAATGTATGAGGCCGCCGAGGTGCCCGCGGATGTGTTCCCCATCAACGGCTTCAACTATCAGTGCAACTATGAGGCGGAGTTCTCCGCCGTCACCGCGCTGTACAACGAGTACCGCTTCTCCTTCTGCTTCGGCATCTTCGGCGACCAGACCGAAGCGAAGCTGGATGAGTTCATCGCGCAATGCAAGGCCATCGGCATGGACGATATCGTGCAGGATTATCGCACCCAGCTGGCCGAGTACATCGCCCAGCAGTGATGCAGTGGCAGTTTGCGCATCCCGGTACGGTTGGCGTCTCCTATGGAGACGCCAACCGCCTGCTGGACGCGCTTGAAAATCTGGGCACTGAGCCGCACGCGCTGCTGGTCATGCGTCACGGCCAACCCGTTTTTGAAGGATATTGGGCGCCCTACAGCCCCGGCGTGATCCACGGCGACCAGTCCCTGACCAAAACGGTCACGGGCATTGCCCTGGGCGCGGCCGTCACCGAGGGCATTCTCACCCTGGACGAGCGCCTGATCGACCTGTTTCCCGAGTTTGCTCCCCATACGGCGGGCCGTCCCTGGTGGGACGAGCTGAAGGTGCGCCACATTGCGACCATGGCCGCAGGGATGGAACGCCAGCCGCCGGTAACGGCCCCGGACTGGATCGAGGGGTTCTTCCAGATGGACATTGTCCATCAGCCCGGTACGGCCTTCTACTACAACAGCATTGCCTGCTCCATGGTGGGCGCGTGCATCCGCAAGCGCACCGGCCTGGGGCTTCTGGATTTCCTGACACCCCGGGTATTTGACAAGATCGGCATTGACGCGTCGCGCCTGCGCTGGCACAAGCACGCCGACGGCTTGGAAAACGGCAGCGGCGGCCTGATGTCCACCGCCCGGGATAACGCGCTCATCATGGAGCTTTACCGGCGCGGCGGCGTGTGGGAGGGCGAGCGTATTCTCAGCAGGGAATGGGTTGATTTTGCCTTGAAGGTGCAAAATCCCCATACCAGCGGCGCGACCTATGGCGGCATGATGTGGATGTACCCCGGCTACATGATGGCCGACGGCGCCATGGGCCAGTGGAGTATGCTGTTTCCGGAAAAGGACGCAGTAATTTCCATCCAGCAAACCATTTCCACCCCCGGCGTGGACGTGAAGGTGCGCGAGGCGCTCGCGGGGTTCGCCTTTGCCATGCGCGACGAGCCTGTCCAGTGGACGGAGGAGGAAACCGCCCGCTTTGCGCGGCGGCTGCGCTGCCTGTCCATTCCCGCCCCCGCCTATGGCGAAAACAGAAGCGCGCTGCTTCGCCTGAACGGACGCGCCCTGACCATCACGCAGGGCGCGGCGCGGTTCTTCGCCGACGACCTGATGATCTTTAACAGCAGCTATGCCACCCCCATCGAGGCGTTCTCCTTCGAGGAACGCAACGGCGATCTGCTGCTCGGAGTAACCGCCCGGGGAAAAACCGTCGTCTGCCCGGTCGGCCTGAAGGGCTACCGCACCGTATGCGATATGGCGCCCGTCAGCAGCAATCCGGCCAGAATGGCCAGCGTGACGGGCTGCTTCCCGGACGAAAGAACGCTGTGTCTGGAGATTCGCTGGCTGGAAAGCTGCCGCATTCATCGCCTGACCTTCCGTTTTGATGAAGCGGGCGCGGACATTACCACCACGCGCGTGCCGGTCGGCGGCTTCGACGTGCCCGACGAAACAGCCCGCGCGCTGTGGCAGTAAGGAGGAACGGCTATGCCCAAAAAACTTGACGGCCATGAGCTGATGGACGTCAAAATCATGTATAACGTCCCGGTTACCACCCGGGACGGGGTCACCATGTACGCCGATGTGTATCGTCCTGACAATGATCTGCCCTATCCGGCGATCGTCAACCGCACGCCCTACCTCAAGGACAGCGTATCGCCGCTGGCCGGTTATTTCCGCGCCAATTTGATGGCCGGCTGCGGCTACAACGTGGTGATTCAGGACGTGCGCGGCACCGGCCACTCCGAAGGCATCTGCGACCCTGCCGGTCACCAGGACGAGGACGGCTACGACACCATCGAGGCCATTGCGAAGATGCCCTGGTGCGACGGCAACGTCGCCATGATGGGCGAAAGCTATCACGGCTTCTCCCAGCTGGCCTGCGCGAGGGCGAATCCGCCGCACCTGACGGCCATTTGCCCCTTCATGACCTCGTGGACGAAGTTCCCCGCGATCTACGACTTCGGCATTTTCTCCCCGGTGCTGTTCGGCTGGATTGACGGACGCGCCATGGATCGGACGAAGTACTTCCCCGATCAGTACGCGCCCGAGGCCATCGCCAAAATGGAGGCGTTGGGCGCGCGCATGGACGAGCAGGTAGCGTGGCTGCCCATGAAGGATATGCCCGCCGCCAATGTGGAGGGCATCCCCGAGCTGCAATTCCACCGGGATCTGCTGGCAAACATCGACAACAAGGAATATTTGACGGCCATCGGCCGGGTGGAGGGCTTCGAGCAGGTCACCGTCCCCACCCTGAACGTGACGGGCTGGAACGACTTCCTTCGGGATAAGACCATCTACAACTTCACGCAGTTCCAACAGCGCGGCGGCAGCGAGGTCTGCCGGAAAGGCTCGAAGCTGATCGTCGGCCCGTGGGTTCACGGCGACCGGCTGGAGGGCTGGGTGGAAGGCGTTTCCTACGGCCCCGAAGGCTCCGGCGAGGGCTTTGGGATCACCTGGAAGCTGGTGGAATGGTTTGACCACTGGTGCAAGGGCATCGAAACGGCATTCACCTCCGGCGCGCCGGTCAAGCTGTTTGTCATGGGGAAGAACGTCTGGCGCGACGAGCAGGAGTGGCCCCTGGCCCGCACGCAGTTCACCCCCTACTACCTGCACTCGGGCGGTCACGCCAACACCCTCCATGGCGACGGCTCGCTGACGGAGGCGCGCTGCGGCGCTGAGCCTGCCGACCAGTATGATTACGACCCCATGAACCCCAATCCCTCCAGCACCGGCGAGCCGCAAAAGATGCTCATGCAGGATCAGAGCCTGTTGCAGAATCGCCCGGACGTGCTGGTCTACACGACCCCCGCCTTTACCGACGAAACCGAGATCACCGGCCCCATCTGCGCCGAGCTGTACGCGTCCACCAGCGCGCTGGATACGGACTTCTGCGCCCGGGTCGGCGTGGTGCGCCGGGACGGCAGCGTGTACAATCTTGGCGCAAAGCTGGTGCGCGGTCGCTATCGCAACGGAGAGACGGCGGAGGCCATGACCCCCGGCGAAGTCTACAAGTTCCATATCGAGGCGGCCAACACCTGCATTGTGCTCCAGCCCGGCGAGGCCATTCGGCTGGACGTCACCAGCTCCCTGTTCCCGGATGCTGATCGCAACCTGAACACCTTTGGCCGGGTGGGCTATGAATCCGAGGGCATCGTCGCTCATCAGACCATTTACCACGACGATGCGCATCCCTCCGCGTTGATTCTGCCCATCATTCCGCAAGCCTGAGCATGACAAAAAGCGCGCTGTGCGCCTCGCGATTCGGAAAGAATCGGAAGCGCACAGCGCGTTTTTATGTGGTCTGCCGACCAGCGTTTACGCCTGATACCCGTTAGGGTTCATCTTCTGCCATCGCCAGGAGTCGCGGCACATATCCTCCAGCGTTTTCTGCGCCGTCCAGCCCAGCAGCTTTTGCGCCTTTGCCGGATCGGCAAAGCACGCGTCGATGTCGCCGGGGCGGCGGGGCGCGATCTGATAGGGCACCTCCACCTGATTGACCCGGGTAAACGCATTCACAATGTCCAGCACGGAGTAGCCCACGCCGGTGCCCAGGTTGATGATCTCGCAGCCCGTGTGCGCCGCGGCGAAATCGCAGGCGGCCACATGGCCCCGCGCCAAATCCACCACATGGATGTAGTCGCGGACGCCGGTGCCGTCGTGGGTGTTGTAGTCGTCGCCATACACGGACAGTCGCGGCAGCTTGCCAAGCGCCACCTGCGTGATGTAGGGCATCAGGTTGTTCGGAATGCCGTTGGGATTTTCGCCGATCAGGCCGCTCTCGTGCGCGCCGATCGGGTTGAAGTACCGCAGCAGCACCACCGACCATTCGGGATCCGCGTCCACCACGCCGCCGAGAATCTTCTCGATCATGTACTTCGTCCAGCCGTACGGGTTGGTGCAGCCCTTGCAGAACATATCCTCCCGCAGCGGCACCTCGTCCGGCACGCCGTACACTGTCGCAGAGGAGGAGAACACCAGCCGCTTTACCCCGTGGGCCGCCATCGTTTCGCACAGGGTCAGGGTGGAATCGAGATTGTTGCGGTAGTAGGCCAGCGGGATCCGCACGCTCTCGCCCACCGCCTTCAAGCCGGCGAAATGAATCACCGCGTCGAAGTGGTTCTCGTCAAAAATGCGGTTCATCGCCTCGCGGTCGCACACGTCGGCCTCGTAGCTCTTGACCTGCTTGCCCGCGATCTTTTCCACCCGCCGGAGGGATTCCGGCTGACTGTTGACGTAGTTGTCCACCGTCACCACCTGATGGCCCGCGGCCAGCAGCTCCACGCAGGTATGCGTCGCAATGAAGCCGGCGCCGCCTGTCAGCAGAATGCTCATGCTCCCGTCCTCCTCCAATTTTACGACTTACAGCCTCTCCGGATAAGCGCCCGCGTCGTGCAGCTTTTTCAGCTCGCCCGCCACATAGGGCTTGTCCGCCTGATAGGTCATGCCGAACCACACCGCGCGCGTCGAAAGCACCTCGACGGTCAGATCCGCATGGTGCATCAGCTGATCCACCAGCGTGGGCAGCACAAACTCCTTTTTCATCGGGTCGCCGGAGCCGTCCAGCAAAAACGCCGACAGCGCCCGCTTCCCCTCCTCGAACAGCCATGGCGTGAAACCCCAGAAGTTCATCGACACCAGCGCGTCCGCGTCCAGCAGCCGCCCGGCGGGGTCGCTCGCCAGGTCGCGGATTGTCCCGTCCGGGAAGGGGCGGATCTTGTATGTCTCCGTCACCTTCGTCAGGTTGCCCGCCTGATCCGTTTCGCACACGCCGCGGGTCACCTCGCCGTTTTCGGACACGGTGTTGCGCAGGTAGTACGCCACCATGGACGCGGCGTTCGTCTTGCCCTGCATCCGATGCAGACTGTCGGCCATCGCGCCGAACGCGTCCTTGCCGTAGTAATCGTCCGCATTGATGACGGCGAACGGCTCATGAATCACGTCCGCGGCGGCCAGCACCGCGTGCACCGTGCCGTAGGGCTTGACGCGCCCCTCCGGCGGCACGAAGCCGTCCGGCAGGGAGTCGTATTCCTGGTAGACGTAATGTACCTCCGCCCTGCCGCGCACCATCGGATCAATCTGCGCGCGGAAGGCCTCGTCCATCGACCGCTTGATGACAAAGACAATCTTGTCAAAGCCCGCCGCCACCGCGTCGAAGATCGAATACTCCAGCAGAATCTCTCCATGCGGGCCGATGCGGTCGATCTGCTTGTTGCCGCCGTAGCGCGAGCCAAGTCCTGCCGCCATGATCAGCAGCGTTGTTTTCATACGCCACTCCTTTCCCGGGAGACGCTTACGCGTCCAGCCGTTTCGCGTCGTCCTCCGCCTCGCGCTGCGTGCTTTCAAAGCCCTCGGTGCTTTCCGGCTTGAAGAACACCGTCAGCGTGCGGAAGATCAGCTTGACGTCCTCCCACATGGAAAAATTTTCGATGTACATCAGGTCAAGCATCAGCTTGTCCTCCGGGGTGGTGTTGTACCGTCCCTCAATCTGCGCGTAGCCGGTCAGCCCGGCCTTCATCTTCTCCCGATAGGCGAAGGCGGGCAGCTCCCGCTTGTAACGTTCGACGTTTTCCAGCATTTCCGGTCGGGGGCCGACCAGCGTCATATCCCCCTTGAGAATGTTCCAGAACTGGGGCAGCTCGTCCAGGCGGAACCGCCGCAGCACCCGGCCTACCCGCGTGATGCGGTCGTCATCCGCTTCCGCGGACACCGGATGCGCCTCCTGCCCGGCGGAGGGCTTCATCGTCCGGAACTTGCTGATGGTGAACACCCGGCCGCCCACGGTCATCCGCTGCTGCCGGAAGATCGCCGGCCCGCCGTCCTCGGCGCGGATGCACACCGCGATCACCGCCAACAGCGGCGAAAGCACCGCCAGCACCGCCGCGGAAAGCACGATGTCCATCCCTCGCTTCATGCAGCGCTGGGCCAGCGTCATTTTAGCGTAATCCATCTCCAGGAAGGGCGCGTCGTCCACAATCGTCTGATGCGCGCTGGAAAGCATGATGTCCTGCAGCTTGGCCTTGCACATCACGTCGCGATGCAGGTCATAGCAGCACTGCATCAGCGCCATGCGCGCCGCGTCCGGCACCTCGCTGCCCAGAAACACCACATCCGCCCGGGTAATCCGCTCCCGCAGATTTTTTTCGTCCCACCGGGCCTCGTCGGTAATCTGCCATTGCAGGCCATAGCGGCCGATCTTGCGCCGCATCGCCATCAGCTCCGCCGCGCCGGCCGTCACCACCAGACAGCGCTGGGGCGGATTCATGCTGAAGAACGTCCGGTTGCCCCAGTACGCCATACCGAAAATGAGCAGAATCTGCAGCGCCATGCACACCAGCAGCCACCAAAAATCGCTGCCAAAAAGCACCAAACGCGCATTGTTCGCTTCGTTGACATTCATGATTTGCAGCTGCAGGTAGCTCACCAGATCGGTGACCATCGCGGAAAGGGACATGGCGGAAATCAGCGGCTTGCTCTTTTTGCGTCCGATGTCATAGCCGCCGTAGACGGTATGCATGGCCGCGCTCATCGCCACATAGGTCAGGAGCGTCGTCGCCAGCGTTCTTGACGGATTGCGCAGCTGCCAGTTGTTGATCGACATCAGTCCGAAGAACAGCCCAAACAGCCCGCCGTAGACCATCACCCGCAGCAGGCCGACCGTCAGCGCGCTCCGATGGCGCTTTAGCCGTCGGCGCAGGGTGTTCATCCTCGTTGCCATTCGTCCAATCCCGTCCCTATATCATAACGCGAATCGCGCCGATCCATCCGGTTTATGCGTCTTCTATGATAGCATGGGCTGCGCGCAATGTCAACCGATCAGCCGCCGGAAAACGCCTCCATCCCACCGATGCGCGCAAATTGGGGGTTGCAATTTGCCGCCTGTTCGGCTATAATAGTAAAGCCGTACCGCGATGAAGATTGGGTCCTGTGCGATCCATCGGCGTGAACCCTGTCAGGTCCGGAAGGAAGCAGCAGTAAGCGCTTGTTGGATGTGCTGCGGGTTCGCCCAGTCTGAGCGGGACGGTATTTTTCTATATTTTTGAGGGAGGGACAACCATGGAACTGGACGTGATTCGTCAGGCAGACCCGGCCGTTGCCGACGCCATTGAACTTGAATTGAACCGTCAGCGCTCTCATATCGAGCTGATTGCCTCCGAAAACTTCGTTTCCCCGGCGGTCATGGCCGCCATGGGCACCTGCCTGACCAACAAGTACGCCGAGGGCTATCCCGG
>CAZRLM010000110.1:0-9217 GCA_964600835.1 uncultured Oscillospiraceae bacterium | reverse complement strand
CCGCTTGGGAGGTCCAGGAGGGCCAACCGGCCCTCCTGGCGAGGGAGTCCAGACGGGGCGGCGCCCCCTCTGGTGGGGTGCAGGGGCAAAGCCCCTGCCGGGGTGCAGGGGTGGAACCCCTGCTTACTTCATGAACCAGGTGCTGATGTAGCCGGTGTCGCCGTCGACCTCGACCTTGCACCAGTCGGTGCCGTGCTCCAGCACGGTAACCTTCGTGCCCACGGGAACGGTGCGGATGATGCTGGCAGACAGGCTCGGGCCTTTGCGGAAGTTCACGATCTTGCCGCCGTTGACGTTAATCAGCGTCGCCGTGTAGGGCTTGACCTCGGCCGTGTCGTCGGTGGTTTTGAGGTACTTGGCCATCATGTAGCCAATCTTGCCGTCCTCCACCTGCACCTTGTGCCAGGTCGTTCCCGCCTTGAGGATCGTCACCTTCGTGCCGTTGTGGTAGTACGCGAGCACCTTGGCGTCCAAAGAGGCGGTCTGCCGCAGGTTGAGCACCTGCGTGTCCTTCGGGTTGTTGACGACGGCCACCTTGCCGGAGGGCGTCGCGGGCGTCGAGGGCGTCGTGCTGCCGCCGAAGCTCAGATACTGCGTGGACATGAAGCCTTCCTTGTCCTCCACGCGGACGCGGCTCCAGGTCGCGCCCTTTTGGAGTACCGTGACCTTCGTGCCGGGCTTGTAGCTGGTGATCAGCTTGCCGGACAGGCTCGGCTCCTCGCGCAGGTTCAGGCCGATGCCGGTGTTGGTGCGCACGGTCGCCTCCGTCTCCTTCGCGGCGGTGGAGAGGTACTTGGCCATCATGTAGCCGGTCTTGCCGTTGACAAGCACTTTGTGCCACTCGCTGCCCTCTTCCAGAATTTCCACCAGCGTGCCGGTGGGATACTGACCGAGCACCTTCGCGTCGATGGACGCGGTTTCGCGCAGGTTCAGACGGCCGCCCTGCACAAGCGCGCTGCCGGCCGTGTCGGCCAGCGCCGCGCTGCCGGGGAGAACCAGCATCGCCGCCGCGGTCAGGCTGAGGGCGCGTCCGGAGAGCTTCTTCAGAGAATCGTACTTCATGGGGGATTCCTCCTTCTGTTCGTGAGCGCGACGCGCTTTTTTCGGGCCGATGACCGGCTCCGTATCGCGCTCTCACCCACAAAACGCGGGAGGAAAACCGCTTCATGCCTCCGGGGTGTGGTACTATCTGGCATATTCGGTCATAAAACAGCCCTGATTGGAACAAATTGGGCGACAAAAACCCGCAAACCTGGGCGGGGGCGGATGGGGACAGGAAAAAGTTTCCGGATGCAAAAAATGATTTTTTCGCCCTGCGTGAAATCGCGCCGCGCTGCGCACGCTATGTGTTGGGAGGCGCGTATGGAGGAATGGAACCGCCGAATGGCGAAAAGAATGGAGGAGTACCTGGCCGCGCTGGAAAGGCTGCGGCTGAACGAATATGTGCGGTATCTGGACAATCCGCGGCGGATGATGCGGGCGCAGTTTTTAGGCGGACTGGCGCGGGGAATGGGCATGGCGATCGGCTTTACGGTGCTGGGCGCGGTGCTGGTGATCCTGTTGCAGCGCCTGGCGCAGCACAACCTGCCGTTCATCGGCGACCTGCTGGCGCAGATTGTGGAAATCGTTCAGAACAGACTGGAGATCGAGTGATGAAAAGAAAGCCCTGGGGGCTGGTCGCGGCGCTGGTGGTTGTCGTCGCGGATCAGGCGGCGAAGCGCGCGGCGCAATCGCTTGGATCGCCCGTGACGCTTGTGCCGGGGGTGATCGGGCTGCGGTACGCGGAAAACACCGGCGTGGCGTTCAGCCTGCTGAGCGGCTATCCGGCGCTGACGGGGCTGCTTTCCGCTGGGCTGATCGCAGCGGGCTGGGCGGCGCTGCGGCGCTTTGCGCTGGGGCCGCTTTCCCGCGCCGGCGCGGCGCTGATGCTGGGCGGCGCGGTCGGCAACCTGTTGGACAGGCTGCTGCGCGGCTATGTGATCGACATGATCGAGCTGCTGTTTGTCCGCTTCCCGATCTTTAACCTGGCGGACGCGGCGCTGACCTTGGGCTGCGTGCTGATGGCATTGTCGCTGTTGTTCCGGCCCGGCGAGTGGCACGAAAGAGAGAGGAAAACGACCGATGGACAAGGAAACCCGTTATGAGCTGCCTGCCGATGGGCGGCGGCTGGACGTGCAGCTGGCGGAAGCGTCGGGGCTGACCCGCTCCCGGGTCGCGTCGCTGATGGCGGAGGGGCTGTGCACGGTGGACGGCGCGGCGCAGACGAAGGCGGGCGCGAAGCCGCGCGTCGGGCAGAATGTCTGCCTGACCGTCCCCGCGCCCCGGCCCGCCGCGCCCCAGGCGCAGGACATCCCGCTGACCATCCTCTATGAGGACGACGACCTGGCCGTCGTCCTCAAGCCCAGCGGCATGGTGGTTCATCCCGCCGCCGGGAACGAGGACGGCACGCTGGTCAACGCGCTGCTGCACCACCTGTCCCACCTGAGCGGCATTGGCGGCGAGCTGCGCCCGGGCATCGTCCACCGACTGGATAAGGACACCTCCGGCCTGCTGCTCGTCGCCAAGACGGACGCGGCGCAATTGTCCCTGAGCGCCCAGTTACAGGCGCGGCAGATGGAGAAGCATTACCGGGCGCTCGTCGAGGGCGTGATGAAGGAGGACGCGGGGCGAATCGACGCGCCCATCGCCCGCAGCCGCCGTGACCGCAAGAAGATGGACGTCGATCCCGCCGGGCGGGAAGCCGTCACCGAATGGACGGCGCTATGCCGCGGGCGGGGCTGCACGCTGCTGGACGTGCACATCCTCACCGGGCGCACGCATCAAATCCGCGTGCATATGCGGCACATCGGCCACCCGGTCTGCGGCGACCCGATCTACGGCCTGCCCCATGGCGCGCGGGTGTCCCGACTGATGCTCCACGCCTACTCGCTCGCCTTCACCCATCCGACCACCGGCGAAAGAATGACCTTCACCGCGCCGCTGCCGGAGGCGTTTGTGCAGTCGCTCCAGTCAAACGGCGTGTCAGCGTGACGTATTCTACCGCGCCCTCCGCCACCGCCTCGCCGATTTTCGCCTGATAATCGGGCGTCAGCAGCTTTTTCTCCTCCTCCGCGTTGGAGAGGAAGCCGCACTCCACCAGCGCCGAAGGAACCGACAGTTGCAGGATGAAGTAATCCCCCGCCATGGCGACCCGCTCTTTTTTGGGGGACAATCCCGCGATCAGCGCGCTTTGCAGGCAGCCCGCCAGCAGCCGCCCCGCGTCCGACCCCTCCCGATAGAACACCTGCGGCCCGGACTGGCTGCGCGCCCGGTACTCGTTCATGTGGATGGACAGCACCATATCCGCGCCGGCCTGCCGGGCCGTTTCAATGCGCGCCTCCATGTCCTGCCGCTTTTTCGTCAGCGACGCGGGCCGATCCTCCGTGCACAGATCGACGTCCGTCCGGCGCGTCAGCACTACCTGCGCGCCGCGCTTCACGAGGCTTTTTTCCACCTCCAGCGCCACCGAAAGGTTGATGTGCTTCTCCCATGTGCCGCTCTCCCGCGCCCGCGCGCCGCCGTCATAGCCGCCGTGGCCGGGGTCGACGACGATCGTCCACCCGGCGAGCGGCAGCGCCTCCGCCGGGGTTTCCGCCTCCAGCGCCGCTTTGTCGCCGCTGCTTCGCGCCGCCGCGACCGCCGTCAGCGCGCCTAAGAGAATCACCAGCGCCACCGCCGTGGACAGCCGCCGTTCCAGCAATCGTCTGGGCACGGCAAATTGCTGCGCCATCCGCCGTCACCTCCATGCTGCCAGCTTATGCGTCCGTCCGCCGCATAGAACGACGCGGGCGGACATTTTTGGCTGTCTGTGGATAACTTCGGACTTTTTCCACAGTATCCACAGAGTTATCCACAGTTTAAACAGAACAGACCGACGAAAAATCAACGCTTTCCGCCGTGTTTTCCACCAAATCCACAGCTTTTCCACAGGTTTTCTTCCACAGCGCCCCTTTTTTGCAACCCTGGTCGGTTTTGGCCGATTCGTCACGGATTGCGCCCGAAACCGCCATTCCGCCAGAAAGCCCGAAAACAAAAAAGCCCAGCCGTGAGGCTGGACTTTCTGCAGTTGCGACTTTTTTAAATCTGTGCGTCACTGCCGTGACAGAATCTCCATATAGCGCTCCAGCGCGTTTTCCCACGAAGGGAGGCGGGCGAAGCCGTTCTCAACGAGGCTCCGCTTGCTCAGCCGGGAGTTCGCCGGGCGGCGGGCTACTGCGCCGTATTCGGCGGTGGTCACGGGCGTTACCTGCGCGCTCAGACCGCTCAGGCGCACAATCTCCTTGGCGAAGTCCGCCCAGGAGCAGAAGCCCTCGTTCGTGGCGTGATAAACGCCGTAGCGGTCGGTGAGGATCATGTCGCACAAAAGCGTCGCGAGATCCTCCGAGTAGGTCGGGGAGCCGATCTGGTCGGCGACGACGCGCAGCGGCTGACCGCTGGCGGCGCGGCGCAGAATGGCGCGGACAAAGTTGTTGCCGTGCACGCCGAACACCCAGGAGGTGCGGACGATGAAGTACCGCGTCATCAGGCTGCGGATGGCCTCCTCGCCCTGCTGCTTGGTCAGGCCGTAGACGTTCTGCGCGCCGTAAGGCTCGTTTGTCTCAAAGGGCGTTTCGCCCGTGCCGGAGAACACATAATCCGTTGATACATAGAGGAGCTTCGCGTTCACCGCCAGCGCGGCCCGCGCCATGTTCAGCGTGCCCATGCCGTTGACCGACGCGCACACCTCCGGCTCGGTTTCGGCCCGGTCGACGTTGGTGTACGCCGCGCAGTGGATGATCGCGTCGGGCCGGTATTCCTTCACGCAGGCAAGCACGGCGGGCAGGTCCGTCAGGTCGAAATCCTCCCGGTCGACGCCCAGGCAGTCGATGCGCAGCGCGCGGAGCCGGTTCACCACGTCCCAGCCCAGCTGCCCGCCCACGCCGGTCACAAGCACCTTCATGGTATGTCACTCCTCCACTGATGATAAAAACATTATACCATAAAAGGGCGCTGTTGCAAGCAAAAAATTGAAAGCGATCAGCCGGCGCTTTCCGCCAGGGCGACCGGCTCGGAGACGGTCTCGTAGGTTTCGTCGCCGATGTACGCCTTGACGCGGATGCGGTACAGCCCGGGCGCGGCGGGTTCTCCGCCGGAGAGCCGCCCGTTCCAGGTGAAGGTCGAGCCGCGGGGAGAGAGCTGCTCGGGCCGGGAGGGCTGGCGGGACGCGAGGCGGCGCACCGTCTGCCCGTCCAGATCCTCAATGGTGACGGTCAGCTCGCAGGGGTAGCGGTGGGACACGACGAAGGTCAGCTCCTCCCTCACGTCGGGGACGAAGCTCTCCGCCGGGTCGATGGAAAGCTCCGGGTTGCCGTAGGCGGGGGGCGCGCACAGCACGCGGGAGAAGGCCAGCGACGGCTCGCCCGCGGAAATGGTGATGATTTGCAGCAGCACATACCCGTACCCGCCCGTTTCGTCCGGGTCAAGGGTGAGGGTGCGCTCCTTCATGCCGGGGGACAGGTAGCCCGGCGCGTCGCCGTAAGCGCCAAAGCGCTCCGTGTTGTCGTAGATCAGCTGCGCGCGGTTGAAGTCCCACCGGCCGTCCCGCTGGTAGACGATCTGATAGGCCACCTGCGCGGGGCGGAGCATATTGAAGGAAAACTCGACGGTCGGGTTGGCGGGGTCGAGCACGCCGCCGTCGAAGGATACGCTCTCGAGCACGCTGTCCCGGCGGCGGCCGGTGTAGGAGGTCGCGTCGTAGGTCAGGACGGGAAAATCGTCCTCCTCCGGATAGGTGCGGACGGTGGACGCGCCGTGGCTGAGCAGCAGGTAGCGCTTCAGCTCGGTCAGGGTGATGGCGCCGTCCCGGTTGTCGTCGGCCCCGTAGCCGCCGGCGGTGGACAATGCGCTGACGAGCGCGCCGGAAAAATACCCCGCGCCGCTCAGCCGTGACTCTCCCACCGTGCCCGACCAGAACCAGCTCTCCTCCGCGCCGCCGGAGGAGCACAGCACCTTGTAATCCTCTCCCTCGAATACGTTGATATAGGGCGCGTGTACGCCCTTGCCGATCATCGCGCCGGCGTGGCACGCGTCTAACATGAGCACCTTCGTGCCGGGCACCTGGTCGAAAATCGTCCGCAGCTCCCGGGCGGTCACGCCGTTTTCGACTTCGCCGTCGGAGAGCAGCAGCGTCATGTCGCCGTTTGGCGTACCCTCCGTCCACAGCCCGTGGGTGCTGATGTAGAAGTAGCTTACGTCTCCCTCCCGCGCGTCGGAGAACGCCTCGTCCACCAGCTCCCGCAGCTCGTCCACGTCGGTCACGTCGTTGCGGCGGGTGACGAGCACCTCAAGGTTCATTGCGCCGCCGGAGAGCGCGTCCGCCATGCGGCTAACGTTGTTGGCGGAGGACGGGGTCGTGTCCTCCTGGGTGACAAAGCGGTCGCAGCCCACCAGCAGCGCCCGGTTGACGCCCGCCGCCCGGGCCGCGGGCGCGACAAGACACAGCAAAAACGCCAGCGCCATCGCGCCCAGCCAGATGGCCCCGCCTTTTCGCATCCCGTCGCCCCCTTTCGCCCCGCACGGCGACATAAATCATACGCGAACCATTATACACTGTATTAGACGGTTTTCCTACCGGAAATGTTCGTCCGTTTTGGAAATTTGAAAAAATTTTGACATACAAAAGGCCGGAAGCGTACCTCCCGGCCCTGATTTTTCATGAGACAATCCCGGATTCGTAATCGGCGTTTTACTCAAATTCGATGCGGAGCTTTTTGCCCATGCCGCTGGCAAGCTGCTGGAGCGTTGCGATGGTTGGGCTGCACTTGCCGCTTTCAATCCGGCTGATGTTGGACTGACGGATGCCGCTCCGCTGGGCAAGCTGCTCCTGCGACAGATTCATTTCCAACCGAGCGCCGATCAGTGCCCGCACCACCTCATACTCCGGCTGGAGCGCTTCGTATTCTGCGGCGACCTCCGGGTCTTTCAGCAGCTCTGCTTTGAATTTCTGAAAATCACTCATGCAGCGTTCTCCTTTCATAATCCTGCTTGTACTTTTTCGCCAGCTCAATTTCACTTTTTGGCGTTTTTGCCGTCTTTTTCACAAAGCCATTGGTCAGAATAATGGTATTGTTTACGATGAAGAAGTAGAATATGCGCGTAATATCGCTGGAAAACTTGATGCGGAGTTCAAACAACCCGTCTCCGATCGGCTTTGAATACGGCTCCCGCAGCTGGTTGCCGTATTCGGCAAGAATGTCAAGCGTTGCAAGGGCTTTGGCCTGCATCTTTTTGTCAAGGCTTCGGATGAAATCCTCCACTGGAGATTTTCCGTTCTCCAATTGATAGGATTCTATTTGAAACAAGCTGCTTCACCTCCACATCATGATCATATTCCTTTTTTGATATATTGTCAAGCGCCAAAGGATCGAACGCCGTTCATCAAAAGACCTTTCCCGCTGTTTTTCCACTGTCTTTCCATGGTCAAACGCGTTGACGCGCCTCCGGGACGCGTGGTATGATAGGCCCGCTATTTCGACAATGGGGGCTTGTTTTCCGATGAAACGCGACTTTCTCCGCGGCGCGCGGCACGGGGTGCCCATCGCGCTGGGGTATCTGTCGGTGTCCTTTACCTTCGGCATGAAGGCCGTCGCGGACGGGCTGACGCCCTGGCAGGCGCTCGCCATCTCGATGACGAACCTGACCAGCGCCGGGCAGTTTGCCGGTCTGCCGCTGATTGTGGCGCAGTCGTCGCTTGTGGAAATGGCGCTGACGCAGCTGGTGATCAACCTGCGCTACGCGCTGATGAGCCTGTCCCTGGGCCAGCGGCTGGACGGCACCATGACCACGCTGCACCGGCTCATTGTTTCCTTCTGCAATACGGACGAAATCTTCGCCGTGGCCTCCGCTCAGCCGCAAAAGGTGGGGCGGAGCTACCTGTACGGCCTGAGCTGCGTGCCCTATGTGGGCTGGGCGGCGGGCACGCTGATCGGCGGCATGGCGGGGCAGCTGCTGCCCGCGTTCCTGCGCACGGCGCTGGGCATCGCGATTTACGGAATGTTCCTGGCGATCATCCTGCCGCCGGCGCGGCGGGAAAAGCCCGTGCGCGTTGTGGTGCTCGCGGCGGTCGCCCTCAGCGTGTGCTTCCGCTACCTGCCGGGGCTGAGGGAAGTCTCCGGCGGGTTTGCGATCATCGTCTGCGCGGTGGCGGCCTCCGCCCTGGGCGCGGCGCTGTTCCCCGTGGATGAGGACGGAAAGGGGGCGGGCGCGTGAAGTGGGCCGATTTCCTGCCGTATCTGATCGTGATGGCCGCCGTCACCTACCTGATCCGGATGCTGCCGCTGACGGTGTTCCGCCGGGAGCTGAAAAGCCGGTTTGTCCGATCCTTCCTCTACTATGTGCCCTACGCCGTGCTGGGCGCGATGACCTTCCCGGACGTGCTGTATTCCACCGGCAGCCTGTGGACGGCGCTGTGCGGCCTGGTCGTCGCGGTGGTGATGGCCTGGCGCGGGCGGAGCCTGCTCACGGTGGCCATTGGGGCGTGCGTGGCCGTCGCCGCGGCCCAGGCCGTCATGCTGCTTTTAGCATAATTTTGCCCCGCGCGGGGTTGAAATCCGGCGAAAAATATGCTATAATCCATACGATTACGCACCTTCGCCCTGCGATTGCTTGTGCCGCCCATGCGCGGTGTCCGGTCGCCACGGGGCGGAGGGTGGAAAAAACAAGGAGGAAACCACAATGGCAGTCATTTCCATGAAGCAGCTCCTGGAAGCGGGCGTGCACTTCGGTCATCAGACCCGCCGCTGGAACCCCAAGATGGCGCAGTACATCTTCACCGAGCGCAACGGCATCTACATCATCGACCTGCAGAAGACCGTGAAGAAGGTCGACGAGGCGTATGCCTTCGTCCGCGACGTGGCGATGGAGGGCAAGACCATCCTGTTCGTCGGCACCAAGAAGCAGGCGCAGGAGTCCATCGAGTCCGAGGCCAAGCGCTGCAATATGTTCTATGTCAATAACCGCTGGCTGGGCGGTATGCTGACCAACTTCCGCACCATCCAGACCCGCATCAAGCGCCTGAACGAGATCGACCGCATGGAGCAGAACGGCCAGTTCGACGTGCTGCCCAAGAAGGAAGTCATCCAGCTGAAGGCCGAGCGTGAAAAGCTCGAGGCCAACCTGGGCGGCATCCGCGAGATGAAGA
>CAZRLM010000109.1:0-9572 GCA_964600835.1 uncultured Oscillospiraceae bacterium | reverse complement strand
TAGCCGGAAAGCCTTGCAAAGGCTTCCTTTCAGCGGTATAATAGGACGGCGGAATCGGTATGCTTTCCCGATATAGAAAGGATGAACTTTGTGATATACGATCTTATTGTCGAAGGCGGCGGGCCGGGCGGATTGGCTGCCGCCTGCTCCGCCTGGGACTCGGGTCTGCGGAAAATCCTCATCCTTGAGCGCGACCGGGAGCTGGGGGGCATCCTCAACCAGTGCATTCAAAACGGCTTCGGCCTCCACTTCTTGGAGCAGGAGCTGACCGGCCCCGAGTACGCGCAGCGCGACATCGACCGCGCAGCGGAGCTGGGCATTCAGATTCAATGCGATACCACCGTGCTCTCCGTGGAGAATAGCCGCCGCGTCACCTGCGTGAGCGCCGAGCACGGCGTACAGGTCATTGAGGCGGGAGCGATCGTGCTGGCGATGGGCTGCCGCGAGCGTCCCCGGGGCGCGCTGGCGACCCCCGGCACCCGCTGCGCCGGCATTTATTCCGCCGGCACCGCGCAGAAATTCGTCAATCTGGAGGGCTATATGCCCGGCAAGCGCGTGGTCATTCTGGGCAGCGGCGACATCGGCCTGATCATGGCCCGCCGCATGACGCTCCAGGGCGCGAAGGTGCTCGCCTGCGTCGAATTGATGCCCTTCTCCTCCGGCCTGAACAGGAACATCGTCCAGTGCCTGAACGACTACGACATCCCGCTGTACCTGAGCCACACGGTCGTTGATATCCAGGGTCGGGAACGCCTCACCGGCGTCACCGTCGCCAAGGTGGACGAGAAGCGCCGCCCGATCCCCGGCAGCGAGATTCACTTCGACTGCGATACGCTGCTGCTCTCCGTGGGCCTGATCCCCGAGAACGAGCTGAGCCAGGGCGCGGGCGTGAAGCTCTCCCCGCTCACCAGCGGCGCGGAGGTCGACGATACGCTGCAAACCAGCGTGCCCGGCGTTTTCGCCTGCGGCAACGTGCTGCACGTCCATGATCTGGTGGATCATGTGTCGAACGAGTCCTTCAGGGCCGGTCACGCCGCGGCGGCCTTCGCCCGCGGGCTGACGGCCGATGCGCCCACCGTCCGCGTGCTGGATGGCGACGGCGTGCGCGGCGTGGTGCCGCAGCGTATCCGCCTGACCTTTGGCGAAGCGCAGGACGTCAACCTGATGTTCCGCCCCAGCGGCGTTTTCCGCGCCGCCACCTGCGTGGTGCGCAGCGGCGCGAAGGAAATCGCCCGCAAGAAAGCGCCCATCTTCACCCCCGGCGAGATGGCCGTCGTCACCCTGAAAAAAGATGTGGTGGCCGCGCTGGGCGCAGACGACATCACCGTGACGATTGAAAGGGGCTGAGCAATCATGGAACAGGTTATCACCTGCATCAACTGCCCGGTGGGCTGCCGCATGACCGTCACGCTGACGGACGGCGTGGTGACCGCCGTCGCCGGCAACACCTGCAAGCGCGGCGAGGCTTATGCCCGCCAGGAATGCGTCGATCCCCAGCGGATGGTCACGGCGGTCATCCCCGTCGAGGGCGCCGCGACGCCCGTCTCCGTCAAGACGCGCACGCCCATCTCCAAGAAGCTCATCCGTCCGTGCATGAAGGCGCTCTCCGAGGTGCGCGTCGCCGCGCCGGTCAAGGCGGGGCAGGTCGTGCTGGCGGATGTGTGCGGCACCGGCGTCGATGTGATCGCCACCAAGTCGGTTCTTTGACGCCTGCCCGGGAGAAATGAATACTTCATGAACTTTCATTTTTCCCCTTGTGAGGTCAATCCAAATCTGTTATAATAAGCAAAGTACCGATTGTTGAAAGGAGCTGCCTCCCATGAATTGGTTTGATTCCCTGTTTGGTATTGCCCGAGCCATCGCCGAAACGGCCGCCGATCCCGCCGCCACCGAAGAGGTGTCCGCCGGAATGCAGGCGTTGTCCCTGGTTGTCTCCCTGCTGCCGATGGTTCTGATCTTTGTGGTGTTCTATTTCTTCCTGATTCGTCCGCAGCGCAAGAAGGACAAGCAGGTCAAGGAAATGCTGGACAACCTCAAGACCGGCGACCGCGTGTGCACCATCGGCGGCATCTACGGCACCATCGTCGGCATCAAGGACGATACCGTCAGCCTGGCCGTCGGCAAGAGCGACGTGCACATGGTCGTCGCCCGCTGGGGCATCCGTTCCGTTGAGGACATCAAGATTGAGAACGATGCCGAAGCGCTGAACTGACGCTTTGCGCTCATCTGGCCCGCCGATGCTCGTCGGCGGGTCTTGTTGTTGCGCAGGGACGTACCTGTTTGATCATCCCGTCAAGGAGGAGCTATGAACACCGAAGGCGGATTTCTCATTTCCCAGGTCAAGCTGGTCGGCGGCCGAGCCTTTGACCGACTGCTCGCGCGGGAAAACGTCGACGCGTTCAACGGCGCGCAGGGAAAGATTCTCTATGTGCTCTGGCAGGAGGATCGTCTGCCGATCGTGGAGCTGTCCCGCCGGGTCGGCCTGGCGAACACCACGCTGACCAGTATGCTCGACCGTATGGAGGCTGCGGCGCTTGTCAGGCGGCTCCCCGCGCCGGGCGACCGTCGGAAAACGCTGATCGCGCTGACCGACCGCGCCCGCGCCCTGGAAAAACAGTACAGTGAAATCTCGCAGGAAATGAACGAGCTGTACTATCAGGGCTTCACGGAAGCGGAAGTGCGTCAGTTTGAGCAGTACCTGCGCCGAATCCTCGTCAATTTGCAGACAGCCGCCGATGCGCCGACGGCAGAATCCGTAAAATAGACTTTGGTCTGTTCTGCCCGCGCAAAGTCCGAACGTCCGCGCCTCCCGCGCATAGAATGAAGCGGAGTCACTCCCCTTCGTCCATTGCGTCAGGAGGCGATTTTTGATGATGAAACCCGATTGCTCCTGCTCCCGTCCCCCGATGCGGCCGCCCCAGCCTCGCCCGGAGCCGCCCTGCTGCTGCGACTGCTGCCAATGTCAAAACAGACCGAAGCCGCCGAATTGCGGCTGTTCCTGCTGCGCCCCGGAGGGTAGGCATCCCTGCGCGGCAGCCGGCTTCCTGCTGCCACGCATCATGGCAAGCGGACGAACCTGGCAGCGGCGGCTGGCGACCACGCTGACCGTCACTGGTCTGCCCGCCTGCGCCGAGCCGCCCTTCACGCTGCAATGGGTTGCCGCGGCCTGCGAAGCGCCGACCTGGGAACCACTGCCCTGCGACCACCCCCGTCAATTGCGGCTGTGCGCAACCATCCCTCTGCTGTGCCAGATTCGGGACTGCCACGGCTGCTGTTACTACGGTCGATCATCCATACAGACCGAAGTCTGTTTGTCGCTCACCTGTCCCGCGCCGGAATGCTGGCGGCACGCTGTCGTGCTCCTGCCCTGCGTCCGCCTGGCGTGCGTCCCCTGCACCGCCTGCGAGCCATGCTTCGACGCGCAGCTTGAGCTGCTCCTTGAAGCCTACCTGCTCCGCTGGGAACCGTGCGCCGTCGGCGCGCCGCGCCCGCCCGTCTGTCCCGACCTGCCGCTCTATCCCCAACCGTGCATTGAGTAGCACGACCAGCAGTCAAAACGCGATGCGCCGTACATTTGGACGCATCGCGTTTTAGCGTATAAAAAAGTGGCCGCAGCCACTTTCTTGAAGCGTTGCCCCAGAGTGCCGATGCACACCGTTTTTTCACCCGCTATGTTAAGCAGGCTGGTGCCCTGCCGTTTGCCTTTGCCGTCCCCTGGCGTCCGAAGGACGGGGGCATGGCATTGCGAAACTTGGACCCGGGCTCCATTTTTTGAAATGTGGGGAAAACCGGAGCGCTGTCGCACACCCCAGGAGCAACCCTGCTAACATTATATTCACCCATGCCGCCGTTGTCAAGCCCATTTCCTTCAAGCGTAGGGCACAACGCGTTGCAGCGTTTCGTTGCCCGCGCGCGGCATCACGACAACGTTGCGGAGGATGGCGTCGCCGCCGACGCGGGCGTTTTCCCACAGGCAGGCGTGCTCCATGCGCACATTGCGCCCCACCTGCGCGCCCCGGCCCACCACGGTTCCCGGGCCGAGCACCGTGCCCGCGCCAATGTGCGCATTTTGCCCCACATAGCAACGCCCCGTTACCTGCACGCCGGGGGCAAGCCGCATCCCGGGGGCCAGGATCGCGCCGCCCTGACGGCGGCCTCGAATCGCCAGACCGACCCTTCCCAGCAGCAAATCCATCTGCGCCTGCGCGTACGCCTCCCGGCTGCCAATGTCGCACCAGTACGCGTCCGTTTCAAACCCCATCACCCGCGCTCCTGCGGCAACCAGCTCCGGCAGCAGCTCCCGGCCGAAATCACAGCTCCCCTGCGCCGGAATCCACGCCAGCGCTTCCGGTTCCAGAAAGTAGATCCCCGTGTTGACCAGGCTGCCGCTCGCCGCCGCCGTCGGCTTTTCGGTAAAGCGGACAATCCGCCCGTCCGTCGCCAGCTCGCACACGCCGTAGGCCTCCGGCTTGTCCAGCCGCTTGAGCACCAGGCTCGCCAGGCCGCCGCCTTGACGGTGCCGCTGCGCAAGGCTGGTCAGGTCGCAATCCGTCAGCCCGTCGCCGCTCATGACCAGCACCGTGCTTTTCGCGCCCGTCGCCGCGTCAAGGACGCTGCCCGCCGTGCCGCGGGGCGTTTCCTCCCGGACGTACCGCAAATGTACGCCGTAAGCGCTGCCGTCGCCCAGCGCGTGCATCACCTGCTCCGCCCGGTAGCAGACCGTGACCGTCGCTTCCTCCACGCCGTGGCGGCGCAACAGCTGCAAGGTCATTCCAAGCACAGGCTCGTCCAGCAGCGGCATCAGCGGCTTGGGCCGCTCCTCGGTCAGCGGGCGGAGCCGTCGTCCCTCGCCGCCCGCCATGATGACCACTCGCTCAATCCCCGTCAAAATAAAAATCAGCTCCCTTGCGCGACATAACGTCATTCTATGCAAGGGAGCGATTGTTCATGCGGCCCAAGGCCCATGTGAATTGTCGCCAGCACCGGATAAAATCGGAAAAAACATCAAAACCCGCGACCCACGCCACCGCCGTGGGAATGGCCGCTGGAGGAGGTGTGCATCGCGCTGCCGCTGCCGCCGCCATGTCCGCCGCCCGACCCGCCGCTGGAGGGCGGCGGCGTGCGGTGGCGCGTCACGACCTGGCGCAGGTACTGCTCCGTATCGACCGTCAGCTCCCGCTTCACATGGTCGGCTGTACTGTAATTGCACGCGCCGCCCTTGAGCGTGTAGCGCGACACGACGCTGCCCCACAGGATCAGCGCCGCCGCCAGCCCGGCGATCAGCCCGAACGCAATTTCACCGGATGTGAGCTTGTTGTATACCCCGCGATACCGCACCCCCGTCTCCGCATCGTAGCGGAAGGAACCTTCCTCCCGGCCCTCGCGCAGGAAGCGCTCCAGCCGGTTCAGCAGCGTCAGGGTGGACGCGCCGTACCGGCCTGCCGCCAGCTCGTCATAGCTGCAATCGAACAGCTCCTCCAGGCGGTGATCCGTGATGTAATCCGCCATGGCGCCCGTCGTCGAAATGCAGGGCACGCGGTTGTTCATGTCGATCAGGTACAGAAGGCCCGCCTGATCCTCGCCGAAGCCGTAGCCGCCCCGCTCGTAGTACAGGTCGGCGAAATCCTGCGTGTCGTTGTAGCGCGGCTCATCGCTGGTCAGCACCACCACGTCCATCTGGTAGGTCTTCTGGATGCGCTCGATAACCGCCTCCATCTGCTGAACCTCGCTCGCCCGGAACAGGCCCGCGTCGTCAATCACCCGGCGCTGGGAGGCGAGCGCCAGCACCGGCAGGAGGAGCAGCAGGGCGACAAGCGCCGCACAGACCTTGATCCTTCTCACCATAGCCAGGCACCTCCCGCGCACAGCAGTCCAAAGACCGCCAGCCCCAGCACTGCGCAGCCCAGCAGCAGCTTCTTTTTGTCAATGGGCAGCCGCCCGCACACATGACCCGTCTGGCCGTTCATCATGTAATAGTAGGGCGCTTCCCTGCCCTTGGCCTGATAGGTCAGCACCCAGGCGGGCAGGAGCGCATACCGCAGCTTCACGCGATCCGCCTTGAAATCAGTCTCGCCGGTGAGCCGGTCGTAACCGCCGCCCTGCTTCATCAGCCGCGCCGCGTTCTCCTCGGCTTCCCGCTCCATGTCGCCCTGCGCGTCCGCCCGCTCCACGTCCCGTTTTTCGGCCATGAAGCCGGTCAGATAGCCGCTGGCGAAGGGCTTCATTTCCTCCAGCCGGTAGGGATGCACGCCGTCGGACAGCCTGCGATCCACCGTGCTCAGGCCCTTGCGCACCATCTGCGAAAAGGTCAGCCGGCCTTCCCGCTTCACGCGGAAGAAGCGCGTCGTCGTCACCGTTTCCCGCGGGCCGGTCATCACCGAGGTACGTGTGCCCTCGCCCTCAAACTTTGCCGCGCCGGAAACGTCGCCGATCCAGTACGGGTAGTAAACGCCGGTGAAGTCCGCCAGCTGCTCGGGCGAAAGAAACGACCGGTCGACGAAGTGATATTTGCCGATAAACCGCTTAAATTCCTTCTCCGCCGCCTCCCTGTCCAGCCGGAAGGCCACCACGCCGTCGGGGCGGAAGGCGTCATCGAGCCGGTCATGAAGCACCACCGGGCTGTGGCAGTAGTAACAGCGGGTCGCGGCGGTCGTATCGCTGACGACCACCTCCGCGCCGCAGTTCTGGCAATGATAGCCCTTCACCGCCGCCCCGGCGGAGGCCCGCTCCGCCGCGTCCTCCCGTGCCTGAGACTGCACCGTCAATTGCCGCTCGTCATAGGAAGCGCCGCAGTAAGGGCAGGTCAGCTGCCGCTGGGACGGGTCGTATTCCAGATAAGCGCCGCAGGACGGGCACTTGAACGTAATCGACTGGCCCAAACTCATCATCCTTTCCTGGGGATGCTTCATTATACCCTGCTTTTTCTTTTCGCGCAACCTTTTTCCCCCTTGACGCAGTCGCGCGGATATGGTAAAATCGTTTCAGTTTTGAACGGTGTTCACAATCGTGAACGGAGGGATGAGATGCCTGATTCGGGAAACAGGATGCTTCAGCGCGGGCTGGCGATCCTTGAGCTGCTCAGCGAGCATCCCGACGGGCTGCCGCTCCACGAGATCGCCGGAACGTTGGAAATCCCCAAGTCCAGCGCCCACAACCTGATGCAGACGCTGCTTGGCTCGCGCTACGTCCGTCTGACGGATACGCGCTACCAGCTGACGCTCAAGACCTTCGAGGTTGGCGCGGCGATGCTGCACAAGACGGACGTGACGCAGGTGCTGCGGCAGTATATGCAGCAGGCCTTCGCGGAGTGCAACGAAACGATGCACTGCGGCGTAATGAGCGGGCGGGACGTGCTCTACATTGACAAGATCGAGAGCACGCGTTCCATCCGCATGGCGAGTCATGTGGGCATCCGGATGCCGCTGCACGCCACGGCAATGGGCAAGGCGTTTCTGGCCGCGATGCCGGAAGCGGAGGTTCGCGCGCTGCTGGGCGCGGGGCCGCTGCCCGCCCTGACCGCGCACACCGTGACGGACGTGGAGGCGCTGATGCGGCAATTGGCGGAGATTCGCGAGCGCGGCTGGGCGGTCGAGCGTCAGGAGAACACCGACGACGTGTGCTGCGTCGCCGTCGCCGTCACCGACCGCGACGGACGTCCCGCCTACGCGCTGAGCGTATCCGCCCCCGCCTTCCGGATGTCGGACGAAGCCATCGAAAGCTGCGCGGCTCTGCTCCGGCGCGCCAGGCGGCGCATCGAGCGGGTGCTGCACGCTCTGTAATCATCCTCGACGATTCAATAGAAAGGAAGAGACTGGCATGGAATTTCTGGAGAAGCTGTCCCTGGCGGGCCTGGTGCCCGTCATCGCCATCAACGACGCGGAGGACGCCGTTCCGCTGTGCAAGGCGCTGAGCGACGGCGGCCTGCCGGTGGCGGAAATCACCTTCCGCACCGCCGCCGCAGAGGAGGCCATCCGCCGCGTGCACGAGGCGCTGCCGAACGTGATGCTGTGCGCGGGTACCGTGCTGACCACCGAGCAGGTGGATCGCGCGGTCAAGGCGGGCGCGGCGGCGATCGTTTCCCCGGGGCTGAACCCGGAGGTTGTCCGGTACTGCCTGGAGCGCAACATTCCCGTCTGCCCCGGCACCGCGAACCCCTCCGACCTGGAGGTCGCGCTGTCCCTGGGGCTCAAGACGGTGAAGTTCTTCCCTGCCGAGGCGCTGGGCGGCCTGAAGCTGATCAAGGCCATGTCCGCCCCCTACGGCGCGATGACCTTCATGCCCACCGGCGGCGTGAACGAGAACAATATGCTCGACTACCTGGCCTTCCCGAAGGTGCTGTGCTGCGGCGGCTCCTGGATGGTGCCCGGCGACGCGGTCGCCGCCAAGGACTGGACGCGCATCACCGCCCTGACCCGCTCCGCGGTGGACAAGATGCTCGGCCTGGAGGTGCGCCACATCGGCATCAACTGCGAGAATGCGGACGCGTCCCTCGAGACGGCGCACCGTATCGCCGCGCTGATGGGCTGGCCGGTGAAGGAGGGCAACTCCTCCAACTTCGTCGGCGCAGGCTTTGAGCTGATGAAGAAGATCGGCCGCGGCAGGAACGGCCACATCGCCATCGGCTGCAACAGCGTCGCCCGCGCCAAGTGGCACCTGGAACAGCGCGGCTTCACCTTCATCGAGGACAGCGCCGTCATCAAGAACGGCAAGCTGACCGCCATCTACCTGACGGACGAAATCGGCGGCTTCGCCTTCCACCTGGTGCAGAAGTAAGCCGTCGCATCATCATCAAAGGAGGAAAAAACAATGGCCAAGGTTGTTACGTTTGGCGAGATCATGCTCCGCCTCAAGTCCCCCGCTTACGAGCGTTTCTTCCAGTCCCCCGTGTTGGAGGCCACCTTCGGCGGCGGCGAGGCGAACGTCTCCGTGTCCCTGGCGAACTATGGCATGGATACCCGCTTTGTGACCGTGCTGCCCAAGAATGACATCGGCGAGGCCTGCGTCCGCGAGCTGCGCGGCTTCGGCGTGGACACGTCCTGCATCGTGCGCAAGGACGGCCGCATGGGCATTTATTACCTGGAAACCGGCGCGGTGCAGCGTCCCTCCAAGGTGATTTACGACCGGGCCGGTTCCGCCATCGCGGAAGCGGGCACGGGCGACATCGACTGGGCGAAGGCCTTCGCGGGCGCGACCTGGTTCCACCTCACCGGCATTACCCCCGCCATCAGCCAGGGCGCGGCCGATCTGTCCCTGGAGGCGGTCAAGGCCGCCAAGGCGATGGGGCTGCACGTCTCCTGCGACCTGAACTACCGCAAGAACCTGTGGAAGTACGGCAAGCGCGCCGACGAGGTGATGACCGAGCTGGTCAAGTATGTCGATACGGTGATCGCCAACGAGGAGGACTTCCAGAAGTCCCTGTGCCTGTCGGTGGAATCGGCCGGCAGCGTCGAGGCGGGCGAGATCAACGTGGAGAACTACAAGCGCATCGCCGCCCTGGCGATGGAAACCTATCCCAACATCCAGCGCGTCGCCATCACGCTGCGCGAGAGCAAGAGCGCCAACCACAACGACTG
>CAZRLM010000108.1:0-9584 GCA_964600835.1 uncultured Oscillospiraceae bacterium | reverse complement strand
GGTCGAATTCAGAATATTTTCTGTTTATATTTCGGTTCTTAGTCATTTCAAGATAACTGTCCAGAAATGCGAGCAACAGAACTTGAAAAAAATACTGATATATCAAAGAAAAAAAGACCGACCCGCAGAATCTAAACCTGAAAGGTTCAGATTCTGCGGGTCGGTTCAATAGGTACTGTTACAACGAATCATCTTTTGTACTGGCATAGTTCGATCACGGCGTTACTGTCGTTTGCAAGGCCTGCGGATTTTGATGCATCAACACGCAAAATACCCTGATCATCCCTTCGAAAACCCATCTTGTAGACCTGTCGTGTGTCTCCGGGGTTTGCTATGTAAAACACATCTTCATCGTCGGGGTCCTGTCCTATAATCACAATTGCGTGCGGGCCATAACCTCTGTCGTTCCCAGCTTTGTCTTTTCCACGATGTCGCCACATATACATCATGATCGGTGAATAGGACGAATCTGTTGAATAGTTATCATACATTTCATGTAGCCTGTCATACATATTATTTTCCTGAAGATTCTCATCAGCAACCCATACAGTCCCATTGTTTCCTACAGGCGCCCCTTTTTTTATCCCATTATCAATAGCGGATTCCTCATGGCCATCTACCGCTCTGACACTCGTAATATTTGTATCTGCTATCAAGGCGTTGATTGCGGCAAGGTACTTTCCTGTTGAAAGTTCAGTCATCTTGGACTGTATGTCAGCAGGCAATACATCTACTCCAAAATATGAAAGCATCATTGAATGAGCTGCCCATGTACATTTTCCGCCAGGGTTAGCTACTCCTGTCCAGTAGTCCTTGTAATAGCATGTATCCCCTGAATACTGACTCACATAGCGTATGTTCCCCTCTGTTGGGGTCTCTTGAAAAATTTTGTCAACAGGGGCGTGATTCTCCTTCCAGTTGAACTTGCCATCTGGCGCTGCCGTCGGCTTGGCAGTAGGTACGCCATTATCGTTCATGCCAGACGTTGGTTTGCACATTTTGCAGGAATCAAGCGATCCATAGTAGCCTGTGTATTGCGCGGCTCCGCACACACATAAGTCATAATACGCGTGCCCCAGTCCACTCCGGTGAGCCCCTTCTATATGTCCTTTGTCAGAGAAGTTATGTGCTTCCAGTATGGTTTCTCTTCTGCTGGCAGTTTCCGCACCGCAAAGTGTACACCTATCGTGACATACCACGTCAACGGAATGCTCCTGTTCATTCTGATTTACGTATGTGGATGAAACGCTATCAATGATACGCACAAAATTGTGTGTGCATTCTGGCTCCGCCGTCGGCTTGGTAGTAGGTACTGCCGTCGGCAGTGGATTTACTGTCGGCTGCGGCTCTGCCGTTAACACTGGTTCTTCCTCGGGGGCAGGCGTTACGGGTGCAGGCTCATCAGTGGGTATTGCCGTCGGCTCAGCAGTAGGCACTGTTGTCGGTTCAGTGGTGGGCACTGCTGTCGGCTTGGTAGTGGGCGCTGCCGTAAACACTGGTTCTTCCTCGGGAGCAGGTGTTATGGGTGCAGGCTCATCAGACGGTACTTCGGTTGGAAGTGGATTCACGACTGGCTGTGATGTAGCTTCAAGATCTGGAAGCTCGATATCTGGGATCACAACATCTGAAGGAACGCTACCGTCCGCCTCCGCTGCTGTCGCGAAAGAATGGGGATACACGACGAAAGCATTTTGACATGCCAGCAATAAAGCACAGAAGATTATCAACAGTTTCCGTTTCATTTTGTGTTCCTCCTCATTTGGCTTATTTTTTTCATGAAACCAATTATAGGGTATGTTTTGTGATTCAGTCCAATTTCACCCTGCTGGCGGCAGCTTGATTGGCTCGCCGCCAACAGGGTGCACGTCGCTTATTAGGGGTTGCCTTCCGAATAGGCGAAGGGCAGGCTGTTGTCCTTGGCATATTGTTCGGCATAGGAGCCGGGCATAACAAGCAAATGGGTTAGGGCTGTGCAACCGTCAAATGCATATACACTGATGCTGGTCACGCTTTCGGGGATCGTGACGCTGTCCAGCGAGAGGCACCCGGCAAATGCAGCTGCTTTAATCGCGGTCACGCTGTCAGGAATTATGACGCTGGTCAGAGCGGTACATTCATAAAATGTACCTTCTTCGATAACGGTCACCCCCTTGGGGATCGTGACGCTGGTTAAAGCGGTGCATTGATAAAAGGCCCAAGACCCAATACTGGTCACGCTGTCAGGGATCGTGACGCTGATTAGAGAGGAGCATTTTTTAAACGCCCATGGGTCTATGCTTGTTGTGCCATTCGGAACTATTATTTCGCTTGCGCTTGCAGTGGGAATATTTTCTTGACGATTCGAAATATATTTCTCGAAGGCGTAGGTTCCGTCTTCGGAAGCAGAGATGCCAGCAAGGTCGATCCACAAAGCGGGGCGAACCATTACATCGACGATATCCCAGCCGGCTTTTGAATCAACATTACCAATTTGACCGTTAGGGAGTATATACGCCGCAAGGGACTGATACCATCCTGGCGAGCGCAACCACCACCAGCCTGCTGGTTCTCCATCCTTTGTCTTAAAGCTGTAAATATCCGCGCCCTGACTTTGCGCATATGCTGTGGGAGCTATTCTTGTATTGATGAAAACTTTTTCACCATAAAACTGTGCGTCATTTAGGTTGTAATATTTTTTGACTTCCGAGCAGCTAAGCAAGAAAATTTTGTCTTGTGTGTCTACGCCGCCATCGTTATAGGAATTATAGCCTTGGCTTTTATCGTTCGGTACATTGGTTGTGATGATGCTCTCCTGTTCTTCAGAGGTAAACGCTCTATTCATGAATGTGTCATTCAGCCATGCGCGCAGCGTGCATTTTGCCCAAGTAGTGTCCCCCTCCGCTTTGTTATAGGGCTGCATATCCAGCCCATAACGGCTGATAAGCAGCACCTTGTCGCCATCCCGGTTCAGCACCTGCCATTCAATCGGAGAATTGTCTATGCCTTCCGCAGTTTGAGGATAGGCACCGAAGATGACAGTATCCCCTACGGTAAGAGCATCCGGAATGCCAGCGCTCTCCGTGCCTGCCTGCATCTGTTCTGCCAGACTGGGTTCAAAGATGGTTCGAACAAGGTTGATTGTGTAGCCGTTTTCCGTTAGCGATAGGCTTTGACCATCCTCGCTCAACTGATAGGCCATGATTTCTGTTTCCTCCGTGCCTTCACGGGTAAGAACCAGCGTACCTTGCGTCTCCTGGAACGTCGCCACAATGAACTGATCCGAGTTGTCGCTTGCCAGGAGCACACGGTTTCCTTCTTGCTCAATCGTCATGCTAATTACGGGTTCTCCATCGTGAGAAGGAATGCTCAACCAGTCACCAAAGAGTTGCTCGTTAACGGAGTAAAGATTATTGCGTTCAGCGGTATTATCAGGAGAGTCAGGGCAAGATTCTGTACTAAACGATATCCCTTTATTTTTGGCATAAGTTTGTACATACGATCCCGCTTCGCCATAAATGACCAAATCTGGGCTTGTGCCATAAAAAACATTTGAAGAAATCTTCGTTAGATTGCTGGATAAAACAACACTTCTGAGCGACTTACAACCATAGAAAACATCCCAACTCGTAGAAGTAACAGAATCCGGGATAGCAATGACCTCAAGTGATGAATCGCTTGCAAATACGCCACCACCAATGTACCGCAGTGTCTGCGGTAACTGGACATTTTTCAGGTTTTCGCATCTCGGAAAATTATAGTTCCCCAGTTCTGTTATGCCTTCACTAACAATAATGGAAAGAATCTCTTCTCTGTAAGGTGTCCATGGAGCTTCTTCTGATGTGGGATATTCATAATCCGGCATCTCACCGGTTCCCTCAATGTACAATGTTCCCGCGGAAAGACGCCAAGAAATAGTGCTGCTGACTTGTCCCTCGATTGTCTGCTCATCTAAATCATCAGCGATTTCACCGCTCTCCGTGTCAGAATTCTCCGTGCCTGCCTGCATCCGTTCCGCCAGGCCGGGTTCAAAGATGGTTCGAACAAGGTTGATCGTGTAGCCGTTTTCCGTCAGCGACAGGCTTTGACCATCCTCGCTCAACTGATAGGTGAAAGTTTCAGAGGAACTCATGCCATCTATCTCAGTAGTAAGGATCAGCATATCCTGCGCAACCTGGAACGTACACTCGCGAACCTGATCCGCGCTATTCGTCATTAGAATAGCGTGGTTGCCTTCCTGTTCAAAGGACATACAAATGACAGGTTCACCTTCGCGCGAAGGAATGCTTTGCCAATCACCGTATAGTTGCTCATTGACGGAATAGTTGTCGGCAAGGCCTGCGCTAATACCTGTAGGAATACATTTAATATAGTCGTTCCTAAAATCCGTCAGCGTAAGGACACCGTCTTCAATCTGTCCGTTCAGTTTTTTGGCTTTTTCCCCTGCGTCATAGTTGGATAAGGCAATCATCCACATCATCTCACGGTCGCCCGAGATATCCGAAATCTGCACGAGCATTTTGCCTGTTACTTCGTTATAGTAGTCAATAACAAGGCTTATGAAAAGTGACTTATCGTCGGACAACCGGCATTCGATTTTTCCAGTCTTATCATTATAAAAATGCAGGGTAATTGTACCGTAGTAAATATCGCTTGCCTTGGCGTCAATTACCTGCCAGTCGCCGCAGAGCTGCTTGTATGGAACAGACGCATGGTCCAACGATTCCTTCAAATTGTTCGAATAGGTATAGGGCAATTTGTTGTCCTTGACGTATTGCTCGGCACAAGAGCCGGGTGTTACAAATACGTTGGATAGAGAGGTACAGTCCCTAAATACCAGCCAATCGATGTTGGTCACGCTATCCGGAATTGTGATGCTTGTGAGAGAGGTGCAGCCATAAAATGCAGCAGTCTCAATACTTGTAACGCTGTTAGGAAGCGTGATGTCACATAGAAAACTGCAGTTATGAAACGTTGAACCTTCTATTTTAGTCACGCCATCGGGAATCGTAATACCAAAAAGAGACGCACAGAACTCAAATGCGCATTCCCCAATTCGGGTTACGCTGTCAGGAATAACGATATTGGTAAGCGCTGTACAGCTTCGGAACGCCGCACCTCCAATACTGGTCACGCTGTTAGGGATCGAGATGCTTTGGAGTGATCTGCAGCCCTCAAACGCGCAGTTTCCAATGCTGGTCACACCATCGGGAATTGTGACAATCGTCACATCCTCTCTGCAATCGTATATGACATTGTTCACAATAACCAATCCCGATTCATCAGCTAAGCCCAAACATCCATTGAATGCGCCTTCCCCGATACTGGTCACGCTGTCGGGAATCGTGATATTGGACAGAGAATTGCATTGCCAAAATGCATCTTCTCCAATGTTAGTCACACTGTCAGGAATCGTAATGCTGGCAAGAGAGGTACAGTAACCGAATGCCGACTTCCCAATACTGGTTACACTATCAGGAATTGTGATTCCGATCAGCAGCCTGCAGTCATAAAATGCGCTATTTCCAATACTGGTCACGCCCTCAGGCACCACGGCTTCAGTTGCTTCCTTGTTTAGAAACTTCACCACTTCCTTCGAGCCGTCATCCAGGGTGCGCAGTTCCCAGTCGCCTTCTGTATAGGTGCCCTCCGCAGCGGCTATTCCCACAATAGTCAGCAAAGCTACGAGCATTAGTGTTATGAATAGGACAAATTGTTTTCTCATAATTTTATCCTCTCTATGTCTGGCCGTCTGATCCATTTGGTAGTGGTTTGATGGACGACTGATGACAGAGAAGAGGGAGCGGCAAATGGAAAAGCGCTGAAGAACAAGCCTGCATGGAGTCAGTTTGCTTCCATGCGCTGTTTGCCTATTCTGTGCTTTTCGTATATGCCTTCTCCCTCTCCTCATTCTTCAGTGTTGCTCAAGCTGATGGTTTTGCTTCGACTGGTACGCATATGCGACCGTATTCATGGAATGAATCTGTATGTAGGTAGCGACAATCGGGCCAATTCCGAAAAGCAGAATGCCAAAAATCTGCCACAACACGACGGTGCCGCCACTCTTGATCGGCCCTGCGCCCAAACGTCCGGCTTGATCGCGAAGACGGTTCTGCATACCATACGTCCAAACATAGGAGTAGATGCCCAAGGTGAGAATAGAAAGAAGAATGGCAACAAGTAGACCTTTGGTATTCTTCCCATCGCCGCTGCATAGCGTGTTCACATCCTGCACATATTTGTGCCAGAAAAACAGTCCATAAATGCCCAACGTTATAATGCACAGCAGATAATACTTAATGAGGCTTCTGTTTGTTTCCATTTTTTGATATTCCTTTCTTTTGTCTTTATTGATATGGCCAGATACCAATTTTTTGTCTACCCACCTTTGGTTACTGAACTCTTCCGCATCGACGCAGTCAATTGTTTTTTCAGAACGTCGCTCATCATGACACCTCCGATTACAATAGATTCTATTTACGCATAAAACTGCGAAAATGCAGTTGTGCGTCCTAACCAATGCACGGTATGGCCTGCGTAGTCAGCATCATCAATACTACAAATAACGCAATATATTTTCTCATGGGGATATACGTCCCGTGCCTTATGCGCTTGCTATTTTGACCCTGCTGGCGGTGGCTTGCTTGGCGCGCCGCCAGCAGGGTGTACATTGCTTATTAGGGGTTGCCCTCCGCGTAAGTGAAGGGCAGGTTGTTTTCCTTGGCATATTGTTCAGCATAAGAATCCGGGGCAACGATGAGACGATTAAGGGAACTGCAATCCATGAACGCAAATTCTCCAATTTCAGTTACAGAAACAGGAATTGTAATCTTGGAAAGGGATACGCAGTAATAAAATGCGTAATTTCCAATAGATTGTCGTATGGTGCCCTTATGGATTGTGACATCGTTGAGAGACGTACAAGCTAAAAATGCATAATCTGCAATGGAAATTACGCTACTTGGTATTGTAATACTTGTAAGAGATTCACACGAGCGAAATGCACCTTCTCCAATGTTTGTTATACCCTCAGGAATAGTAACACTAATGAGTGCGTTACATCCTTCAAACGCATTTTCACCAATAATCGTTACATCATTAGGGATCACAGCCTCAGTTGCTGTAGTATCCAAAAACTTCACAACTCGTTTTGTTCCATCATCCAAAGCACTAAGTTCCCAATTTTCTTCATGAACAACATTAGCATATGTATAAGAAAGATCATTGCTCTTAGCATATTGCTCGGCATAAGAACCGGGGACTACAGCAAGATTGATGTGCCATGTGTCAAACGCTTCATTTCCTATTTTTTTCACACTGCTTGGAATTGTAATTCTTTCTAAAGAGCTGCAATCCATGAATGCATATTCTCCAATTTGAGTCACAGAGGCTGAGATTGAAATGCTTTCTAGCGCAATACAATACCGAAACGCACTATTTCCAATGCTGGTTACACTATCAGGTACTGTAATGCTGGTAAGCGAATGACATGCAGAAAATGCATCGTTTCCAATGCTGGTCACATAATCAGGTATCGAGATACTGGTAAGGGATTTGCAGCAATAAAAAGTGCTGTTTTCAATATTTGATAAGGCATTGGGCAGTGCGATATTCGTAAGAGAACTGCAATCTGAAAATGCGCCTGCTCCAATATTGGTCACTTGATCGGGTATCGTGATGTCCGTAAGAGAAGCGCAACCCATAAATGCGCGTACTCCAATACTGCTCACACCATCAGGTATTGTAATATTACCGAGGGAATGGCATCCTGAAAAAGTATTATCTCCGATCTCCGTTATACTATCAGGTAGCATAATATTGGTGAGAGATTTACAAACGCTAAAAGCCCCCGCTCCTATATGAGTCACGCTATTTGGAATTGATATATTAACGAGTGAAGAACATCCGTAAAATGCATTTTCCCCTATATAGGTCACGCTATCCGGAATGACAATGTTAGTAATCAAAGTACAATCCTTAAATGCATTTTCTCCAATGCTGGTTATTCCTTCTGGAATTACTGCTTCATTCGCTTCGGCATTTCTGAATTTCACAACCTCTCTTGTCCCATCTTCCCGGATAAACATGTCCCAGTCGCCTTCAGAAATGCTATCAACATAGGTATAGGACAAGTTTTTTTTCTTGGCATACCATTCAGCATAGGAACCGGAGTTGACAATAATATTGGTTGATCTATCGCAGAGCAAAAAACCGCCGTCTGCAATATAGACAACGCTATCAGGTATCATGATGTCAGTAAGAGATTTACAACCAGAAAACGCGCCCTTTCCAATATTAGTGACACTATCAGGGATTATGACACTGGTGAGAGCCTCACAGCCCGAAAATGCTTCATCTCCGATGCCAATTACGCTGTCAGGCAGTATGACGTCAGCAATGGATTTACAATCGGAAAATGTTCTATCTTCAATACTTGTCATGCTGTCTGGTATCGTAATGCCGACAAGAGAACTGCAGTTCACAAAGGCAGACTTCCCAATGCTGATCACACTGTCTGGAATTGTGATACTGGTTAGTGAAGTACATTTCCAAAATGCAAATTCTCCAATACTGGTTACGCTATCGGGAATTGTAATGCTGGTAATTGTATTGCAGTCCGCAAATACCCGCTCTCCAATGCCAATTACAAGCTGTCCATATTCATCATTTGAAGGAATAATTATTTCAGGTTGAGTGCCTATATATTCCTTCAAATAACATTTATTGCTTGATACCCGTTCAAAAACGAAATCACTAATAGTCGAACTCTGCATTTGAATCAAGGTCTGCGAATCCTTGTAATCTATGATCGTTCTCAATATAGAAATTGCATTTTCACAATTTCCTTCAATAAGCAAGTTTTGGGCCTGCTGGTAGCGGCTTTCGGCAATCTGCACAGGAGCATCCTGATAATCGCCAGCATTCTCGAAAGCTTTGACTGCTCCATCCCAATCGCCTGCATCGCGTTTGGCTACTCCATCAGCATAATAAATCTCGCCAATCTTCAGATTCGCGTCGCCATAACCATCTGCATCGAGAAACGCATCCAGTGCGCCTTCGAGATCGCCGTCATTGAGCTTTTGTATGCCTTCAGCATAATAAGTAGCGTTTACTTGCTCCATGTCCTCGGCACGGTAGAATGCTTCTCTGGCTTCTTGCCACATGCCTTTACTCCGCATGAGCTCTCCTTCTGCATTGTACAACTCCTGAAGAGACATGGTTCGTGATAACTCATCAACACACTCCACATCCACCCAGATTGCAGGACGGACTGGGCAAGCAAATAGTGCGGAAGAGTTGCTGATCTCTCCTTCTGATGAAACAATGGCAGGATAAAGATTATGGGGACCCGGTGAACGCAGCCACCAAATCACGTTTCCATCATTGGCATCCGCTTGCTCCATGATGTAAGGAGTAGGCTTACAGCAACGAAGTGCTTCCTCAATACTAGCTGCTTCTGAAATGCTTAGCAAGAAAACTTGATCAACAGTATCGGGATCATCCCCGAACGACCAATCACTATATCCTTGCTCAGCGCTGTTATCAATATTCGTTTTTAGAATATAATTCTGTTCTTCTTCTGTAAAGGCTCTATGAAGAAAGTCGTT
>CAZRLM010000107.1:0-9676 GCA_964600835.1 uncultured Oscillospiraceae bacterium | reverse complement strand
AGGGCGTGATCGTCATGGCGGCGACCAACCGCCGGGACATTCTTGACCCCGCGCTGTTGCGTCCGGGCCGGTTCGACCGGCAGGTAACGGTCAACTATCCCGATACCGAGGGCCGTGTGGCCATCTTGAAGGTGCACAGCAAAGGCAAGCCGCTGGCAAAGGACGTCGACCTGATGAATATCGCCAAGCGCACGCCCTACGCCACCGGCGCCGAGCTGGAAAACGTGATGAACGAGGCGGCGATTCTGGCGGCCCGCGCGCGGAAAAAGGAGATCGACCAGCAGATGCTGATCGACGCGATTGCCCGCGTGCAGATGGGCCCGGAAAAGCGCAGCCACAAGGTGACCAAGCGCGACCAGAAGATGGTCGCCATTCACGAGGCGGGTCACGCGATCGCGGAGCACTTCATTCCCGGCGGCGAGGAAGTGCATCTGGTGACCATCGTGCCCCGGGGTCAGGCGGCGGGCCATACGCTCTCCCTGCCTCAGGACGAGAATGAGATGATCACCCAGAGCCAGCTGATGGCTCGCATCGCCGGACTGTTGGGCGGTCACGCGGCGGAAAAGCTCGGCTTCGGCGAGTTTTCCACCGGCGCGACGAGCGATTTGCAGCGCGCCACCGAGCTGTGCCGCCGGATGGTGACCCAATTCGGCATGAGCGACAAGATCGGCCCGGTGTACCTGGACAGCGACCAGGAGGTCTTTGTCGGCATGGAGTTCGGCCAGAGCCGGGGCTATTCCGAGGAGGTGGCCGCGCGGATTGACGCGGAGGTTCGCCGCCTGCTGGACGAGGGCTACGACATGGCGATGAACGCGCTGACGGCGCACCGCGACCGGTTTGATCAGCTGGTCGACGCATTGCTCAAGCAGAGCACGGTCAGCCGCAAGGAGTTTGTGGCGCTGATGGAAACGGGGGAGATTCCCGCCGGGCTGGAGGACGACGACAAGCCACGCCCCGCCGCGGAAATTCCCGCGCCGCCGCAACCGGCGGAGCAGCCCCTCGCAACGGAAGAAACGTATGATAAAACCTGATTTGCACCTGCACTCCACCTTCAGCGACGGGGTTCTTTCCCCGGCGCTGCTGGTGGAGAAAGCTGTCTCCGCCGGGGTAACGCACATGGCCGTGACCGATCATGACACGCTGGCCGGGGCGGACAGCCTGCGCGGGCAGACGCTCCCGATTCCCGTGCTGACGGGCTTGGAGCTGAGCCTGCGGGATCTGCGCGGTCTGCATCTGCTGTGCTATGGCGACACGGCGGGCGGGCCGCTGCGGTCGCGTCTGACGGCGCTCATGGAGATGCGGGTTGACCGCGCGCGCCGGATGGTCGCGCTGCTGGCGGCGCACGGCATGGCGCTGGATTGGACGGCGCTGCGGACGGGATGCCGCGGCACGGTAGGTCGGGCGCATATCGCCCGGGCGCTCCGGGCAGCGGGATATGTCGGCAGCGTGCAGGAAGCGTTCGCCAAGTATCTGGGCGAGGGATGCCCGTGCTATGTTCCGGGGGAGCGGCTCTCCATGGCGGAGGCGCTGCCCCTGGCGCGCGAGAGCGGATTCGTGCCGGTGCTGGCGCATCCGGCGCTGCTGGCGCAGGAGAGCGGCGCGCTGCGGGCGTTGCTTCGGGCCTGGAAGGAGCAGGGCTTGCAGGGCGTGGAGGTCTATCATCCCGCCCAGCCCGTGGACGGCTACGAGGCGCTTCTGCGCGACGTGCGGCGACTCGGCCTTTTCGCGACCGGCGGCAGCGATTTTCATCAGGACGGCGACAGCCACGGCGCGATCGGCTGCATGGCGGCGCGCTGGCTGGACGCGGAGAAGGACGTGTCCGCGCTGCTGGATGCGATGGCGCAGGCAAAAAAATTTTTGCCGGACATGAAATAATTTCCTGCCTGTTTCGTCTATATGATGTAAGAACATAGGAAGAATGGAGGCCCCTGATGTACAACGGCGGTTATCAACAGCCTGGCGGGGATGCGCAGCGCCACCGGCGGGCAGAGCGTGCCACTTGGGGCCAGCAGCCCGTCCAGCGCCCGGCTGGGACTTATCAGCCGCAGGGCGCGCCGGTGGGCGCGCAGCCGACAAGCCAGCCGCCGACCGGGCAGCCGTGGTCTGCGCAGCCAATGGGAAATCAGCCGACGGCGCGTCCGGCGGGTCAGCCTGTCCCTGGTGCGCGCGCGTCGTGGCAGCCGCAAAACAGTCAGCCGGCAGCGCCTCATCGTGGCGCATCGCAGCCTGGGTATGACGCGGTTAAACCGCCTTATCCGCAGGCTGCGCGTTCGTCGGCTTACGTTGCACAGCCGCGGGTTCCGCAAGCGCGGGCGCCGCAGCAGAATTCGCCGCGGCCCCATGACGGCACGGCACGTCCGGGACAATATTCGTGGGCGCAGGGCGCGGGCTGGCAGCCGCCGCAAAATGCGCCGATGGCGACGCAGCCGCCGGTTCGTCAGGGCTATCAGCCCCCGTCGCCCGCGCAGCCCCCGCGCCGCGCTTCCTCCGGCGGGGAGCCGCCGCGCAAGCCGCCCCGGAAGAACCCGCTGCGCGGCCTGCTGGGCGTGGTCATCGGGCTGGCGCTGGTGGCGGCGCTGTGCCTGGGCGGCTATACCGCGCTGCAAAACTATCAGGTCAACGCATATGTGTCCCCCTACGACGGCCTGTTCTGTCAGGGCGTTTATGTGGACGGCATTCATTTGGGCGGCATGACGCAGCAGGAGGCCATCAACGCGGTCACGGCGCAGGCTCAGCAGCGCAACAGCGGCTGGTCTGTCCGGCTGACCTATCAGGGGCAGCTTGCGGCGCAGATCACCGCCGATCAGCTGGGCATGACGGTCAACGTCGGCGACGCGATCAACCTGGCGTGGGCGCAGGGGCATACCGGTACGGCGGCGGAGCGCAAGCAGGCCATGGAGGAGCTGCAAGCAACGCCCTTCGAGGCGTATACGGCGATGCCCAGCGGCGATACCTCCGTGATTGACACGCTGCTCTCCGACATCAAGAACCACCTCTATGTCGCGCCGCAGGATGCGGCGATCCTGACCTTTGACCCGGCGAAAACCGACCCCTTTACCTTTCAAAACGAGGTGTACGGTCGGACGCTGGACATCGAGCCGGTCAAGGAGCGGCTGTACCAGATGGTCGCGACGATGGAAAGCGGCGAGGTGAAGCTGACGCCGGATACCATCGCGCCGTCGGTGACGGTGGAGCAGCTGCGGAAGAAGGTGGCGCTGCGGGCCACGGCCTCCACGCCGATTTCGACCCGAAGCACGGAGAACCGCACGAACAACATCCGCCGCGCCTTTGAGCGAATCAGCGGCACGATTTTGAAGCCGGGCAAGGAGTTCAGCTTCAACGCGGTCGTCGGGCAGCGAACGACCAAAAACGGCTTCTTTGAGGCGATTGAGTATGCCTATGGCGAAAGCGTGATGGGCGTGGGTGGCGGCGTTTGCCAGGCCAGCAGCACGCTGTACCAGGCGGCGGTCTGCGCCGGGCTGGAGATCCTGAAGCGGGAGCAGCATTCCGCGGCGGTCAATTACACCTCCTTCGGCCTGGACGCGACCGTGTATTGGGAAGGCAAGCGCAAGATCGACTTCTCCTTCCGCAACAATACGGACAGCGACATTTACATTGTCGCGGCGGTGCAGAGCGACCCGAGCAACCGGAAACGGATGATCGCGAAGGTGAGCATCTACGGGCTGGACCTGGAAAACGTGCACTACGAGTTCTACGTTTCCCAGCAGGAGCTGGAAGCGCCGACGGAGACGGAGTACGTCAAGGACAAAAAAGCGCAGTACGTCACCTACACCGACGAGGAAAAGGAAGTCCGCAAGGCGCAGAAGGGGTACATCATCGACAGTTACCGCGTTCAGTATGTGGATAATGTGGAGGTCGATCGGATGCACCTGTACACCGACAATTATGCGCCGAAGGCCAGGCAGGTCTATGTGGGTGTGACGGAACGGTACGAGTGACGCGACTTCGTTGCGGCGCAGGGAACCTGATGGAGGACAATAAAAAACAGGCGGTCAGCAATCAGCTGGCCGTCTGTTTTGTAACGTCGTGTGTAATCCTGTGATCGCAGTGAATGATTACGCCTTGCCGTTGCAGCCGAGCACGTCGACGATCTTGTGGCGAACCATGTCGCGAATGCCGTTGCGGGCGTCGGTCAGGTACTGCCGGGGGTCGAAGTGATCGGGATGCTCAGCGAGGTGCTTGCGAACCAGACCGGTGAAGGCCAGGCGCAGGTCGGAGTCGATGTTGATCTTGCACACAGCCATGGAAGCGGCCTTGCGGAGCATATCCTCGGGCACGCCCTGCGCGCCGGGCATCTCGCCGCCGTACTGGTTGATCATGTCCACGAACTCGGGGATGACGGAGGACGCGCCGTGCAGCACGATCGGGAAGCCGGGCAGACGACGGCTGACTTCCTCCAGAATGTCAAAACGGAGCTTCGGCTCGCCCTTGAACTTGTACGCGCCGTGGCTGGTGCCGATGGCGATGGCCAGGGAGTCGCAGCCGGTGCGGGTGACGAACTCTTCCACCTCGTCGGGCTGGGTGTAGGAGGAATCCTCGGCGGACACCTTCACATCATCCTCAACGCCGGCCAGACGGCCCAGCTCGGCCTCAACGACCACGCCGTGATCATGCGCGTACTCGACGACCTTCTTGGTGACGGCGATGTTTTCCTCAAAGGTGAAATGGCTGCCGTCGATCATGACGGAGGTGAAGCCGCCGTCGATGCAGCTCTTGCAGGTCTCGAAATCGGGGCCATGATCCAGGTGCACCGCGATGGGCAGATCGGTGTCCGCAACGGCGGCCTCGATCATCTTCATCAGGTAAACGTGCTTGGCGTACTTGCGCGCGCCGGCGGATACCTGCAAAATGACGGGGGCGTTCTCCATCTTCGCACCCTCGGTGATGCCCTGAATGATTTCCATGTTGTTCACATTGAAAGCGCCGACGGCGTAGCCGCCCTCGTAGGCCTTCTTAAACATTTCCTTGGTCGTAACAATCGCCATTGGAATCTTCCTCCTTGTTTTCAGAAGTTATCATTATTATAGCACATTTTGCCGTATTAGAAAAGAGCTGTTTGCGCTTTTTTTCACAGATGTTTGACCGGCCCGTCCACGGCAGGAATTGGCGGCATGAACGTCGAAAGAATTAAGAAAAGGCGCTGCAAGGAGGAATTCGACGATGACGGCAACGAGGGGTTCGGTCGGCGAGGCAAGCTTCATGCTGATGCTGCATGGAAACGATCTGCCGATGGAGGAAATTTCCGCGCGCCTGGCGCTCACGCCGACGCGGACGATTCACCGCGGCGAGGTGCTCAATGAGCTGCCGCGAATTGAGGCGACGGCGGACGAGTGGATGCACGCGGTGGCGCTGTTCACCCCGGAAGGGGAGGACGAGGCGCTGAAAAACCTGCTGACGCATCTGCGGGCGCACCGGGCGGAGCTGGACGCGCTCAAGAAACGCTGCCAGATCACCCTTCGGCTGAACGTGCAGTCGGACTACGCGCGGATGGCGTACTCGCTGATGCCGGAAACGCTGGCACAGTTGGTGGAAATCGGCCTGCCGCTGAGCATTTCGTCGTTGAGCTGGGGCGAGATCGGGCTGTAAACTGCAACAACAAGCGGAATCGGACGAAAATTGTCCGATCCCGCTTGCGCTTTTTTGGAGCTGGCGCAGGGCCATCTCAAATCTCCTGCTTGGTCAAAAATTCCTCGCCACTGGTGAGACAGGCCATCGCCGCGTCGCGGAAGGTGTCCAGCTGGGGAATCTGCGACTCCCGGGGCAGCGCGAGAAAATCGCGCAGGAGCGACAACGTTTCCTCCAGGCGGGCGACGGCCTCGCCGAAGTCCTTCTCCCAGGCAATCCGCCGCAGATCCTGCTGCACGCGGAGGCGATCCAGCGCGCGCTGGCGGTCGTCGGCATCCTCTGCGCGGGCGGCGCGGCGCAGCAGCTCCTTGAGGCCCTCCAGCATGGCGGAAACGCACGGCTCGGCCATCAGGCGGGCGGCGGCGGTATCCTCGGGGTCGCAGTAGGCGGCGTCGGCACGGTCAAGCGGATCGTCGGCCGGGTAAGGCAGACCCTCCTGCCGCAGCTCATCCCGCACGGCCGCGACCAGCTCCGGCCGATGGCGAAGCAGCGTGCGGTACTTGTTCTGGTAACGGAGCATTCGGCTGCGATCGCCCTGCGCCATGCGCATCACGCACGCCCGGACGGAGGAACCCTGGCCGCGCGCCATCAGCACCTGACGGAGCAGCTCGTGCGTCTCCTCAGGGGTGAAGGTGGCAAAGGGCGCGGCGCGAACGTAATCCGCGTCGGGCTGCTGGCGCAGGTGGGCATAATAATAGTTGCGGATGCTGTTGGGCTTGCGGCCCATTTCACCGGAGAGCGATTCAAATACGCTGCGCAGTGGCGCGCCCTGCTGGGCCGCTTCGCGAACGGCGGCGAAAAGACGGTCGGTTTCCTCCTCCTGCCAGCCGGAACGGCTGCGGAGCTTGGCGGTGCTTTCCATAATCACATTGCTCCCTTCAAAGCGTGTGGTGATGGGATTATCCTGACCGGATGAAGCCGGCTTTATACGTCACAGGAGCGGCGGCAGCGCTTCCTGGAGGCTGATTGTGCCCTGAAATGTCTGCCGCGCGAGCGAGGCGACGTCTGCGCGGGGAAGATAAGCGTTGACGGCGACCAGGCTCCGGGCGGCGGACCGCTCGACGCTTGCTTCGTGACCGGCGGCATACAGGCGGAGGTCATCCCGAACGGGGTACAGCCCCTGATCCCGCAGATCGCGCTGCGCGTCCGACGTGATGAGCCAGGACAGCAGCGCCGCGGCGTTTTCGTCCGCCTCAGGAAACACGCTGCCAAACCACACCTGGTCGGTGATGATGTCCTCTGGCGCAATGACGCGGAAGGGGAAGCCATTGCCCGCGGCGGTCTGCGCCGTCAGCGCGGTCAGCTGACCGGTGGTCAGCAGTGCCGTGGCGCAGCGCCGGGCCTTGAAGTCGGCGAACACCTGCGCGGCGGAGAGCGTCCCGAAGCTCTCCGGCAGCGGTGGACGCGCACCGGGCGGCAGCAGCTCCGCGAGGGTGAACAGGCCGCAGCCATCCGGAGCCTGAAGCGCGATATTGGCGGCGGAAGCGGCCTCCAGCGGATAGCCGCGGGGCTGCTCGTGTCCCGGCGGGTCGGTGGCATCAGGGGTGCCCAGCAGCGTGGTAGGCGCAGGGGTGGCGGCGCTGCCCGGCTCCAGCGCGCCGTCAATCGCGAGGGCATAGGCCGCGTAGCACAGCGGCAGGCCATATTGCCGCCCTTGCCACCGTCCGGCGCGAAGAAGGGCTTCCTGCGTTCCGGTCACGCCGGAAAGCGGCGCAAAGACGGCTTCCGGGGCGGTGAAATCGCCGGGCAGATAGAGGACGAGGTCAGGGAGCACCGCATCGTCGCGGAGGCATTCATCAGGCGAAACGGTTCGGATATAGGTCTGGACGCCGGGATTCGCGCGCTCAAAACGTTTGACCTGCTGACGGAGCCAGGATTCCCCGCCGCCGACAGCGGAGGTAATCCAGATACGGAGGAGGGTACGGTTGCCGCCGGTCTTCCCGGGGAGCTGCCGCTGTGTCGGGGCAGAGAGGACGTGCGGGAAGAGCAGCAGCGTCATGGCGGTGATCAGCAGGGCTGACAGGCAGCGCAAGCGGCGCTTCATGGGGATACGCCTCCTTTTGCCCGATGTATATTCGGGAATAGGAGGGAAAAGAACCGGAAGGGCAGTCTGCACGAAAGAGTGCGCCCCGAAGGCGCGAATCCCTGCGATTCGGGAAAGGGTGTGTGCGCCGCGCCCGCAGGCGCGGGTTCCTTGTTGCAGGAACGCAATCTGGCTGTTTGAGCACCCGGCGGGTGCCCTCCTTATTTGCTATATTTCTCAGTATGGACGTTCTTTTCGACTCGGCGAAAAGAACCAAAAGCCGACCGGGGCCGCTCAGCGCCGTAAGATGGATCCGCGGCCCCGGACCCCCGCCGCTTCCATAGGCGATGGGTCGAAGCCTTCGCGGGGCGCCACATGAGACGCTTGGGAGCGAAACGGCGACCATCAGAGGTCGCCTGCGCATCGGCGTCTGAGGCGTCGCAAGCGGCCCTTGGCAGCGCCGAAGCTAATGCGTTGTGATCGGCGTGACCGGGTCTATGCGATGGCATAGACCGTCTTTTGGCGCGCCGGAAGGCGCGCAATGCGGAGTTGATGTTACGCCAACAGGCATTCCGTGCCTTTGGCACGGGCAGGGGACGAAGGTCGTCTGCCAGGCTTTCCGATCGCCCTCTGCACTCCTTCGGGGCACACTCTTACTAACAGCACTTCTCCGGAAATAAAAAAAGCTGGGGCGCCCAGCTTGGGAGGTCCAGGAGGGCCATGCGGCCCTCCTGGTGGGGTGCAGGGGCGAAGCCCCTGCTGCCGGGGGTTGAAAAAAGGAGAGGGAACGTTTATAATAGAAAGGGGAAATGGGGGTGCGGTATGTTTTCGGGATTTCCGGAGGAGACGTTGCAGTTCTTTCTTGATATTCGGTTTCATAACAATGTTGCTTATTATGAGGAAAATCGGGAGCGGTACAAGCGGGACGTGCAAGCGCCCTTCTATGCGCTGATTGACGAGCTTGCGCCGACGATGCTGACCATCGACCCGCGGATGGAGGTCAGGCCGTACAAGTGCCTGGCGAGGCTGCGGCGGGATACGCGTTTCACGAAGGACAAAAGCCCGTTCCGCGACCACCTGTGGCTGCAATTCCGCCGGGCGGGCGAGCCGCGGGAAGGCTCGGTGATGTATTGGTTCGAGCTGTCAGCCACGGCGGTGGGCTGGGGCGTCGGTACCTGGGGCGAAAACCGGCCCGCGATGGATCTACTCAGGCAGCGGATTGTTTCGTCCCCGAAGGACGTGCAGAAGGTGATCGACGTGTGTAAGCTGGCAAAGCGCGGGTTTGCGGTCGGTGGCAGTACGTTCAAGCGCATCGCTATTCCGGACGGCGTGCCGGATGCGCTGCGTTTCTGGTACGCGGGGCGGGAGCTGTATGTCAGCCGCGAACAGACAAGCCTTGATTGGGTCTATAACGCGTCGCTGGCGGAACGTGTGCGCGAGGATTTCAAGAACCTTTCGCCGCTCTATCGGCTCCTGCGCGGTTTGCAGGACGAGGCCGGCGCGGCGGACGAACAGCAGTAAAATCATGCTGAAGGAGGCATTTTGAATATGGATTGGATGAAACTGCTCAGCGGCAGCGACGTGCGCGGGGTCGCCGTGGGAGACGGCGCGGCGCTGACGCCTCATGTGGCGGCGTGTCTGGGCATGGCGTTTGCCCGGTTTGTCGGCGAGAAGGTCGGCAGGCCCACCACCCAGGTGACGATCGCCATCGGGCGCGACAGCCGCATTTCCGGGCCGACGCTGCTCAAGGCGGCGGCGGAGGGCATCTCAAAGGCGGGCGCGACCGTGCTGGACTTCGGAATGTGCACCACGCCGGCCATGTACATGAGCATCATCACCCCCGGTTTTCAGCCGGACGGGCATCCCCCAGAGGTAGCGGAAGGCAAGCCTTGGCAGCGGGTCCAGCACCACGCACAGACGTTCCCGCTCCCGGTCGGCCAGGGCCCGCAGCCCGCCCAGCTCCTCCCGGGTCAGGGTGTGCTGGCTGAACCGGGCCTTCTGGGCCAG
>CAZRLM010000106.1:0-9944 GCA_964600835.1 uncultured Oscillospiraceae bacterium | reverse complement strand
CTCCTTTTGAAGTTTTCTTGAATCAATCCTGTTGCACTTGATTGACAATCTACCGAAGCCCCCTTTGGTGGGGTGCAGGGGCGAAGCCCCTGCTTACTTGAGTTCCTGGAGGAAGCTGACCATGACGTAGCCTTCGGCGGCGTCGGTCTTGACGTGGGCCCAGGCGGGGTCGTCGCAGAGGGAGAGGACGATGAGCTGCTGGTGCTTGTAGAGGCGCATCAGGATCTCGCTGGCCTGATTCGGCTCGGCGCGCAGGTTCAGGCTGCTGTCGTCCTCAATGCCCTCGACGCTGGCAAGGTAGCCGCCGGTCGGGATTTCACCGGTCACAGGCATCAGCGTGGGACGCGGGGTCGGGGTCGCGGGCGGTGCGGGGGTGTCCGCCAAGTCCGGCGCAACGGTGGGCAGCACCGGCGCGCCCGCCGTGACGCGCATCAGCGTCATGCCGGGGTAGTAAAAGCTCAGAATCTCATGGAACAGCTTGCCGTAGCGAGCGGCCATCCACTGCGCGCCGCGCTGGCTCATGCCCACGCCATGGCCGAAGCGCCGCGCTTCCAGCACGAACGCGTCCTCGCGCTCGGTCAGGGTGATCATCTCGTTGTCCGTGCCGCTGATAGAGAGCTTCAGCGCCCGAACCAGCGTCGGGAACAGCGGCAGCGTGACGGTAAACTCGCCCTCTACCGGCGTGAACGCGCCGTAGGCGACGGTCGGTTCGGGCGTGGGCGCGGCGGTGGCGGTGAGCAGGCTGCTCACGGTGGACTGAGGCGTGGGCGCGGGCGTGGGGAGCAGCGACCATTCCTCGTCCGACGGGGTCGGCGTGGGCGTCGTGCCCAACGCTTGACGTCCCGACCAGGTGAAGGTCAGCGTCAGCTCGGTGACGTAGCGGCTCGGCTCGGCAAAGCGCGCGCCGCCCAGGGACAGCCCGATCAGACTGTCCAGGCGGAAGCTCTCCGGCGACGGGTCAAAGCCGCGGGAGGTCATGGCCTGGGTCATCGCCGCGGCCACCGCCTCCGTCAGCCCGGACGGCAGACTGCTTCCCGTCTTGCTCAGCACCGCCCGGCGGACGATGCTCTCCGGGTTTTCCAGGTCATAGGGATCGTCGGTCATGGCGTAGTAGCTCCAGTCACCCCGGCCGCTCCATACGTTTTCCACCAGCTCGGTCTGACCGCCGTTGCTGGCGGAATAGTAGCAGGTCGCCAGCTTGCCCTGATAGGTGCCCACCACGCCCGCCGTCTCCTTGACCGCGCGGGAAGCGTTGACGTGATCCGGATTCACGCCGCGAAACACCTGATCGTTCGTGGTATCGACCACGTCATAGGCGCGGGACGTGTCGATGTGCGCAAGCGCGTAGGTGCGCGCGCAGACCGCTTGCGCCTTGAGCGCTTCCAGCGGAAAGCTGTCGCTCATTTCGTAGGGCACCACGCCCAACAGATAATCCTCAACGAAAATGGTCAGCACCGGCTGAAGCATTCCGCCCTGAATGGTCAGCGACAGGTCGCCGGGGTAATAGCTCTTTCCATCGGAAAAGCGCAGCCCGTCCTGCTGCCAGGTGGGCGACGCGCTCCGCGTGAGCATGATTTCATCCCCGGCGCGCAAACTCATGCCCTCATAGAACAGGTACAGCGCGCCGTCGCGAATCTGGACAGTCACCTCGCTGCCCCGGGGAAACGCCATCACCGGGCCGTCGCCCAGGCTGGCGGTGTATACGCCGTCCAGGCGCAGGTCGGCCCGGTCGGTCAGGTTCAGCCGCCGAAGCAGCACGCGAACGGTGGGCGCGGGCGCTTCCGCTTCCCCCTCCGCCCAAGCGGGCAGGGGCAGCAACAGCAGGCATAACAGCAAACACCATGTGCGTCGAATCAGTTTCATAGTCCCTCCTGACGGTTTTCCTCTGCTATACGGAAGGATGCGCCGTTTTTGTGAAGCCTATGCATCGGCCGCACATTTGTATAACGCACCGCCGCCCTGTTTCCTTCCCGAACGGACTTACGCGTCCGCCGGTTCTCCGCGGCGTTTCTGCTCGAACTCGGCAGGCGTCAGCCCGGTGTACTTCCTGAACACCTGGCAGAAATAGCTCTTGTTGGGATAGCCGCACACGGCGGCCAGCTCCTGAAGCGGCGGCGGCTCGGGGGCGGAAAGCAGCTCCTGCGCCTTTTCCATGCGCGTACGCGCCAGAAAGGAGGAGAAGTGCTGCCCCGTCTTTTCGTGAAAGAGACGGCAGAAGTATGCCGGGGTCAGGCCGAGGGAACGGCTCAGGTTCGCCTGGGAATAGGGCAGCGAGCAGTCCGCGCGGATGGAGGCGATCACGCGCTCGATGGGCGCGGCGTTCATGGGCGCGGGACAGGCGCGGAGCGTATCGGGCAGCGCGCCCAGCCAGGAAAGCAACGCCTCCCGCGGACGACGGGTCATCGCGGTCAGGCTCAGGCCGTGGGTCAGCGCGCGCAGGGAAATCTCCGCGTGCTGGCTCCATACCGCCTCGATCACCAGCGGCACAAAGGCGAAGCAGGCCGCGCCCGGCTCGCTCTCCTGCCGCAGCGCCCGGGATACATACCCCGCCAGCGCCGTATACTGCCGCCGCTTGATGATCGTTTGCAGCTGCGTGCGGTGGGCGCGGGCCGCCGGCGCGGCAATCGGGGAGACGCTCTGCCACCAGTCGGACACCTCGCGCATGGCCGTTTGATGCTGCTGCCAGTCCTCCGGCGCGTCAAACTCCTCGCCGATGAACGCCGTGCTTTCCTGCTCCAGGGCGACGCTGGCGTTCTCCATCAGCGCGTGGGCGCACAGCCACAGCGTCGCTTCCCGGTGGATGCGGGCAGGAAAACGCGTCTCGCACAGCAGAATCAGCAGCGCGTCCTCCTCGTCGGCGGCGCGGGCGGCGGCCACGCCCAGGGGCTGCATCGCTTCCGCGACGGAGGCCAGCAGCGCCTCCCGCCCTTCCCCGGTCAGGGGCATATCGGCCTCCAGGCGCATCAGCCGCCAGGCGTAAACCTCCCGGCTGTCGAGCCAGGCCGCATTCGAGGGGCATTCGCCCCCAAGCAGCGCCTCCATTTGCCGGACAAGCGCCTGTTCGCGCTCCGCCTCCATGACCGCTCACCTCTTTCTTCCGCAAAAATAGCGCGGATACGCCCGAAAATAGGCGCATCCGCTGTCAGGCTGATTCTATTGTACCTTTTTCGACCCGTTTTGAAAAGATCTGAACGAAAAATTATTCATCCATCCCGCTCATGCCGCGGAAGAACGCGAACGTCTCCGGCCGAACGGCGCACGCGCCGATCCGCGGGAGAACGATCACCCGCAGCGTCTGCCCGGCGGACTTTTTGTCCAGCGTCATCGCGTCCAGCAGCGCGTCCTCGGGAATGTCCGGCAGTTCGCAGGGCAGCTTCAACGCGCGGAGCAGTCGGGTAAGCCGCGCGGCGACGCCCGGCTCGGTGACGCCCCGCGCTTCGGTCAGCCGGGTGATGACCGCCATGCCGACCGCGACCGCCTCGCCGTGGCGCAGCCCCGCATAGTGCTGGCACTTTTCCACCGCATGGGCGATGGTGTGGCCGAAGTTGAGCGTCATCCGCAGCCCGGTGTCCCGCTCGTCCTGCCTGACCACGTCCGCCTTGGCCTGAATGCACCGCGTCAGAATCGTATTGATCTCCGCCATCAGCGCGGGCCGTCCGCCGGGCGCGCATCTTTCCAACAGATCAAAGAGCTTATCGTCGCCGATGCAGCCGTACTTGACGACCTCGCCCAGGCCGTCGCGCCAGTATTCCTCAGTGAGGGTGGACAGGGTGTCCGGATCGCACAGCACGCAGGCGGGCTGCCAGAACGCGCCGACCAGATTCTTGCCCTCGGGCAGGTCGACCGCCACCTTGCCGCCGACGGAGGAGTCCACCTGCGCCAGCAGCGTCGTGGGCACCTGCACGAACCGCACGCCCCGCAAATAGGTCGCCGCGGCCAGCCCGGCCAGGTCGCCGATCACGCCGCCGCCCAGGGCCAGCACGGTATCCTTGCGGGTCATGCGCTCGGCGCACAGGAAGGTATACACGTCGCTGAGGCGGGAGAGGCACTTGGTCTGCTCGCCGTGGGGCAGGGTAAGCGAGGCGCAGCGGATGCCCGCGGTGCGCAGCGAGGTCATGAGGCGCGGCAGGTATAGCGGGGCAACGTGGTCGTCCGTCACAATCGCGACCGCGCCGCCGTCCAGCACGGGGAGAAGCAGCTCGCCTGCGCGGTCGATCAGCCCGCGCTTGATCCAAACCGGGTAGCCGCCCTGGGGGAGGCGAACGTCAATGGTCTGCACGGTCACACCTCCCGCCCAACCGCCGCGGCGATCGCCCGCACGTCGTCCATGATGGTGGCGAATACCTCCGGCTTGATGGACTGCTGGCCGTCGCTGAGGGCGTGGGTGGGATCGTTGTGCACCTCGATCATCAACCCGTCCGCGCCCACGGCGACCGCGGCGCGCGCCATCGGCTCCACCATCCACCATTTGCCGGTGCCGTGGCTCGGGTCGACGACCACCGGAAGGTGGCTGAGCTTCTTGACCGCGGGAATCGCGCCCAGATCGACGGTATTGCGGGTGTAGGTTTCAAAGGTGCGGATGCCGCGCTCGCACAGGATGACGTTGGGGTTGCCGCCGGCCATGATGTACTCGGCGCTCATCAGCCACTCCTCGATGGTCGCGGAGAGGCCGCGCTTGAGGAGCACCGGCTTGTTGATCTTGCCTAACTGACGCAGGAGATCGAAGTTCTGCATATTGCGCGCGCCGACCTGAATCAGATCGACCCGCTCGACGAACACGTCAATATCATTGGGGGACATGATCTCGCTGACGATGGGCAACCCGGTTTCCTCGCGGGCGGCGTCGAGCAGCTCCAGACCCTCGTACTTCAGGCCCTGGAAGGCGTAGGGCGACGTGCGCGGCTTGAACGCGCCGCCGCGCAGCATCGCCGCGCCGGAATCCTTCACGCTCCGCGCAATGCCGATGATCTGCTCCCGGCTCTCCACCGAGCATGGCCCGGCCATAACCGCCAGGCGCTTGCCGCCCACCGGCACGCCCGCCACGTCCACCACCGTCGGCTCCGGGTGGAACATCCGGTTCGCCTTCTTGAATGGCTCGGCGACGTGCATAATCCGCTCCACGCAGCGATAGCTTTCGATCTGCGTATCGTCGATGCGGCTCGTGTCGCCGATCAATCCCAGAATGGTCAGCGCGGAGCCGACAATCGGGTTGACGGTCAGCCCCTTGCCGGTAATCATGTCCGTCAGCCGGTCGATCTCCTTTTGCTCCGTGCCCTGCTTCAGTACGATAATCATCGTCCGTTCCTCCTTTTTGCCATCAAAAAACGGAGACCCCGTCAGGGTCCCCTCCCGGCATTCGCGCGCGACGCCGCTTCACTGCCGCCCTGACGATACGCTGAAACACCCGGTACGGAAATTTCCGCCCGGGATCGTAAACATCAGCCGTACCGTCGCGCCCATCGTCATCCTCCCGCGAATTTTCCCTATTATACTCCACTCACCGTCTCCTTGTCAACCTGGAAAGGCGCTGCCCGGAGGATCACTGCCTGAAAGATTGCACCCCTTTGGGCGCACGACCAAGCAAGGCTGTCAAAGATGGGAGGTCCAGGAGGGCCATGCTGCCCTCCTGGCGAGGTGCAGGGGCTTCGCCCCTGGTCACTTTTGGTGGAGAAGGTGCTTGAGGCGGCCGACGAGGGTTTTGGACTTGCGGAGGGCGACGGCGGCGTCAAGCGCGCCGCGGCGGTAGTCGAGGTTGTTCGGGTCGCGGCGCACGGCTTCGCGGTAGGATTGGTGCGCGGACTCATACTGCTCCATCGCCATAAGCACTTCGCCCTGAACGCAGTACCACTCGGCGGTTCGGGTCATGGCGCGCAGGAGCTGACGCAGCGCGCTTTGCGGGTTCTGCTGGCGCAGCATCTTGCGCGCGAGGTGAATCGCGTCCTGCTCGGAGAGCGCCTGATGGTAGGGCGCGGCCTGCCGCGCGTTGGCCAGGCGGAGCGCTTCCTCATAGGCGAGGTTCAGCGCGATCATCTTGCCCTGCGCGGCCTGCTGCTCGTCCCGGTCGAGAAACTGATCCGGGTGACACTTTTTGGCCAGGGCGTGATAGGCGCGGCGCACCTCGGCCACATCCGCGGTGGCGCTTACGCCCAGCACCTCAAAAGGATTGTCCGTCGCCCTCACCTCCCCGGCAGCACGCCCGACGGTTCACTCCACCGTCTCCCGGCGAATGTCCGCGCCCAGCGCGCACAGCTTCTGCTCGATGTGCTCATAGCCCCGGTCGATGTACTCAGGCTCGTAGATTTCCGTCAGGCCCTTCGCCATCAGCCCGGCGACGATCAGCGCCGCGCCGGCCCGCAGGTCGGTGCACGTCACCGGCGCGCCATAGAGCTGCGGCACGCCCTCGATGATCGCCATGCGGTCGGCCACGCGAACCTGCGCGCCCATCCGCCGCATCTCGTCCAGGTGCTTGAAGCGCTGCTCGAAGATCGTCTCCTGAATAATGCTGTTGCCGCGGGCGGTGGTCAGCAGCGCGCTCATGGGCTGCTGCAAATCGGTCGGGAAGCCGGGATACACCTGCGTTTTGATGTTGATCGCCCGGTAGCCGCCCAGCGCGCGCACGCGGATGGCGTCATCGCTGTCGGACACCTTCGCACCCATTTCCAGCAGCTTGGCGGACAGCGCCTCCATATGCGTGGGAATGCAGCCACGGATGATCACGTCCCCGCGGGTCGCAGCGGCGGCGATCATCAGCGTGCCGGTTTCGATCTGGTCGGGGATGACGGCGTAGGTCGTGCCGTGCAGGTACTGCTGCCCGCGAATGCGGATCACGTCCGTCCCCGCGCCCTTGACCTTCGCGCCCATGCTGTTCAGGAAGTTGGCCAGGTCGACAATGTGCGGCTCCTTCGCCGCGTTGTAGATAATCGTCGTGCCGTGCGCTTTGGCGGCGGCCAGCATCACGTTGATCGTGCCGCCCACCGTCACCACGTCAAAGAACACGTCGTTGCCGGTCAGCTGCGTCGCGCTGGCGGCAATGCGTCCGCCCCGCGCCTCCGCGTCCACCCCCAGGGCGGCAAAGCCCTTCAGGTGCTGGTCGATCGGCCGGGAGCCGATCTCGCAGCCGCCGGGATAGAACACCTCCGCCCGGCCGCAGCGCCCCAGCAGCGCGCCCAGCAGGTAGTAGCTGGCCCGCAGGCGCTGGGAATCCTGGTAGCCGACGTGGCAACCGTCCGCAGGCCGGGGATCGACGGTCATGAACTCGCCGGGCACATAGGTCACGCGCGCGCCCAACGCGCGCAGAATATCCACCAGCGCGTGTACATCCTCAATGTCGGGGAGATTTTCCACGGTGCATGGCTCGTCGCACAGCAGCGTGGCGGGGATCACCGCCACCGCCGTGTTCTTGCCGCCGCTGACGTGTACCTCTCCCTCCAGGGGATTGCCGCCGGTAATCAGCATCCGTTCTTTCGTAGGCATGGGTTCCGGCCGGGCCGGACTCACCTCCTGGCTTGCGCCGCGCCGTGCGCGGGAAAAAATCAGGGGAATCAGCCTTCGCCTGCAGGGGGCGAACTCTTTTTCCATTATACACGCATCCGCCGCGTTACGCAAGCGGGGTTTCCTCGTGTGCCGGGTAGGCCAGCGTCCACATCGGCCGCACGGCCAGAATCAGCCCGACGCAGCTGAGCGCCATCACGGCGTAGCACACGTCCATCGGCAGCCATTCGAGGAACACGATCTTCTTTTCCAGCGCGAACTCCATCGCGATCACCAGCAGCATGGCGCACAGCATGGCAACCCAGCAGCCCACGACGCGCTTTCCGTTGCCGCGCGGCGCTTTGAGGCAGCACGCGAGCAGCACCGCGGCGACGATCACCGCACTGAGCACCTGGCTGATGCGGACAAAGCCCCAGCGGAGCACCGCGTCCTGCCGGAGGCTTTCGCCCAGCGCCTGCATGGACGCGTACATCAGCGTCAGCAGCAGCGCGCGTCCGCCGTCCCGGCGGGGCTTCGCGCGCCAAAGCACCACGGCAATCGCCAGGGCGATCAGCGCCTCGATAACGAACACCGCCCAGCGCCACTCCTCGTAGGAATCCTGCACGGCGAAGGGGAAGCGCAGCAGCGCGTCATACCGCTCGGGATGGAACAGGCTCATGCCCATATCGGGGTCGAACCAGTCCTCGACGTACCAGCCGTAGCCCTGCCCGGCCAGCCCCTCGGCGAGGCGGGAGAGGGCGATCATCACCGCGGCGGGCACGGACAGCGCGTCCATCATCCGCGCGGCGCTTTGATGGGACAGCCGCGCGGCGAGCAGCGCCGCCAGCGCGCAGCCGCCCAGCGCGCCATAGAGCACGAAGCCGCCCTCGGTCAGGTGGAACAGGTAGGGGAAGCCCTTCGCGGCGAACCAGTTAAAGCGGATCAGGCAGTATAGCGCCCGGGCGCAGAGCACGCCCAGGGGCAGCGCGAGCACGGCGAACAGGCTGAGGGAACCGTTCCGCAGCCCGGCCCGGCGGAAGAAGTACGCCGCCAGCGCCAGGCACAGTGCCGCGGCGCAGCTGAGCGCCAGCCCGTAGCCGTACACCGTCAAGCCGCAGAGGGAAAACGTCGTCATGCCTTACTCCTCTCCCGCCGCGGAGGCAAAGTACAGAATATCGCAAATGTTGCGCGCGTCCGGATTTTTGTGGATGCGCTTGCCGTTCACGATCACGTTGGTGGAGCCGCCGCCATCCAGGTTATAGGCGAGCAGGCAGTCCGGGAACAGGCTCTGGATGTACTCGGCGAAGGTGGACAGGCTCATGCCGGAGGACGCGTCCGCCTTGCCGTCGCACTCGACGATGGCGTACTCCAACTCGCCCAGCTGGACGATGGCGACGCGCTGCATTTTATAGCGGTACTGGAAGTCGCGGGTGGTGATCTCCTGCACCTCGCCGCCCTCGACCAGCACGGGGCCGAGGGAGAAGGTGTTGATGATCTGCCGCTCCTCGGGCAGGTCGGCCATGAACTGCGCCATGGCTTCCTCGGTCGCCTCGCGCACGGCGTAGAAGTCGCCCCGGTCGTCGATGAGCAGGATGTCCCGCGGATGCTTGGCGCTGTACGCCTCGCGGTACTTCACGCCCTGACGGATCAGGTAGCCGTAGTCGTAGTATTTGAAGAAGTCGCCGTTCACCGCCGCGATGGCGTTGACGTGCTTGGCAAGCGACGTGGCCTTGACGTAGGCGGTCTTGTCGTAGTCGTCCTCGCTCATGGCCGTGCGGATCTGGCTCGGGTCGGCAATCTTGATGTGGACGATGGAGCACTTGACCTTTTTGACCGTTTCATGCGCCACCGTCACATGGATGGACTCGTCCTGATACTCATCCTCGGAGACCCAGCCGTCGGCCTTCGCGAGGTTGCCCGGCACGGTCTGTTCCAGCGCAAGCGGCGTGACCTCCGCCAGCGCGGGCGACGAAACCGTCAGCGCCATTCCCACCAGCAGCACGCCCACCAGCAGCCACCGCATCACATTTCCTTTCACAAACAACACCTCATTTCCATATCACCTATCACGCATCCCTCATTATAGCATATTTCTCCCCACCCCGCAACCAGGGGCTTCGCCCCTGGACCCCGCCAGAGGGGGGCGCTGCCCCCTCTGGACTCCCTCGCCAGGAGGGCCGGTTGGCCCTCCTGGACCTCCCATCTTTGACAGCCTTGTTTGGTTGCGCCGCCCGAAGGGGTGTTGGGGGCGATCGGAAAGCCCCCAACCCGCGCCCGCAGGCGCGGAACCCCTGTAATGCGGGCGCATACTCCGCATTGCGCGCCTTCCGGCGCGCCAAAAGACGGCCTATGCAACAGAATCGTTCCGGTTGCGCAAATCACAACGCATCAGCTCCGGCGCAGCCAATGGCCGTCTGCAACGCCTCAGACGCCGATGCGTAGGCGACCTCTGATGGTCGCCGTTTCGCTCCCAA
>CAZRLM010000105.1:0-9968 GCA_964600835.1 uncultured Oscillospiraceae bacterium | reverse complement strand
TGCGGCCGGTCAGGCCCGTATCGCCCGCCGGGCCGCCGATGACAAACCGGCCCGTGGGGTTGATGTAATACTTGGTCGCGTCGGTCAGCAGCGCTTCGGGAATCACCGGGCGGATGACCTGCGCCATCACGTCCGCCGCGATTTGATCCTGGCTCACGTCCGGGTCGTGCTGGGTAGAGATCACGACCGTGTCCACCTCGGCGGGCCGTCCGTCCACATAGCGCACCGTGACCTGGCTCTTGCCGTCGGGGCGCAGGTAAGGCAGCGTGCCGTCCTTTCGCACCTGCGCCAGGCGGCGGGTCAGCCGGTGGGCCAGCGCAATGGGCATGGGCATCAATTCGGGCGTTTCGTCGCAGGCAAAGCCGAACATCATGCCCTGATCGCCCGCGCCCAGGTCGTTTTCGCCCTCGCCGCGGGTTTCCAGCGCGCTGTCCACGCCCATGGCGATGTCCGGGCTTTGGGCGTGAATCGCGGTCGAAACCGCGCAGGTCGCGCCGTCAAAGCACACGTCAGAGGAATTGTAGCCCACGTCCAGCACCGTTTGCCGCACCACGGCGGGAATATCCACCTGCGCGGTGGTGGTGATTTCGCCCATCACCGTCACAATGCCGGTGGTCGCGAAGGTTTCGCAGGCCACGCGCGCCATGGGATCCTGCGTCAGAATCGCGTCGAGCACCGCGTCGCTGATCTGGTCGCAGAGCTTGTCCGGATGTCCTTCCGTGACCGATTCGGAGGTAAAGAGTCTCTCCATTGTTGTTTTGCCGCTCCTTTTTCGTGTTCGGGGTCTGCTGCCTGAGAGCCGCAAAAAACCCGCCCGGTCTTGCACACAAACCAGGCGGGAATCAATCTTTCGATCGTCCTTATCTGTCAGCGCGCCATTCTCTGCGGGGGAAGGGGTGTGCCGCGCTGCGGGATTTGGCACCAAGCGTTGCGCCGGTTGCCGTGGTTAGATCGGGCCCCTCCCTCCACCACTCATGATCAGGCTAGTTACGTTTGCAGACGTTATCCTACCACATTCGCGCGGATTCGTCAAGGGGGGATTTCACATAAGCGGCAGGGAAAAGCCGCCCGGGCGGCGAATGGTTCATGGAGCGATCTGCAAGGAGGTTTTTTATGCTGGAATGCTGCACCCTCGGCACGGGCGGCGCGCTCCCCCTGCCCACCCGCGCGCTGTCGAGCCTGTATGTCCGCGTCAACGGTCGCGGACTGCTGATCGACTGCGGCGAGGGCACGCAGACGGGCGTTCGTCGGCTGGGCTGGGGGTTTATCAATATCGACGCGTTGCTTTTGACCCATTATCACGCGGATCACTGCGGCGGGCTGCCGGGATTGCTGCTGTCCATCGCAAAAGCAAAGCGTACCCAGCCGCTTCATCTTTATGGCCCGGTCGGGCTGCGGCGCGTGGTCGAGGGATTGATGGTCGTCGCGCCCACACTGACCTTTCCGGTGATCCTGCACGAGCTGACCGGCGCGGAGCCGCCCTTCTCCGCCATCGGACTGGACGTCACGCCCTTCCCGCTTCACCACAGCGTGCCCTGCCTGGGCTACCGGCTGTACCTGCCCCGGCAGGCCGCTTTCGACCCCAACAAGGCGCGGGCGCTGGGCGTGCCGCTGCCCCTGTGGCGGCAGCTGCAGCGCGGCGTTCCGGCAGAGGTTGGCGGGCGACTCGTCTTCCCGGTCGAGGTAACCGGCGCGCCCCGGCGCGGCCTGACGCTGCTGTACGCCACCGACACGCGCCCGGTAGAGGCCATCGTTCGGATGGGCTGGGAGGCCGATCTGATGATTCTGGAGGGAATGTACGGCGATGACGCAAAGCGCGCGCAGGCGCTGAAAAACCGCCATATGATCTTCCACGAGGCGGCGGAGCTGGCCCGCGCGGCGCAGGCCCGGCGGCTCGCCCTGACGCACTTCAGCACCTGCATCGACGATCCGCAGGTCTATCTGCCCGGCGCGCAGGCAATCTTCCCGCCCACCGTCGCCGCCTACGACGGAATGTGCGTCAATCTGGACTATCCCAAAGCGTAACAAAGGCGCTGCCAAGCTCTCTGCCGGCAGCGCTTTTTTTGATTTACTTGCCGCACGCGCCCCGCATGACCTTTTCCAGCGCGTCCAGCTCCCGCTCGGCCTCCGCCTGCGTTTCACCCCGGGCGAACAGGTAGACCTTCAGCTTCGGCTCGGTGCCGGAGGGCCGCACAATCACCTTGCGGTCGCCTGGCAGCGCGAAGGCCAGCACGTCGCTGGCAGGCAAGCCCGTCTCATCACGCAGGTAATCGGTACGATCGGCTGCGCGAAGCTCCGTCGCGGCCAGGCTCGCCAGCGGCGCGCGAAGCGACGCCATGATGTCCGTCATCCGCCGCTGACCCGCCTCGCCCTCGTATTCAAAGGTCAGCAGGCGCTGCGCGTAATAGCCAAACTCCCGGCGCAGCACTTCCAGCCTGTCCAGTATCGTCATGCCCTGCGCCTTCAAATTGGCCGCCATCTCGCACACCAGCACGGCGGCGTTTACCGCGTCCTTGTCCCGCACGTCCGTGCCGGACAGGTAACCGTAGCTCTCTTCAAAACCGAACAGGAACCGCTCCCGCTGCCCCTGCGCCTCCAGCAGGCCGATCTGCTCGCCGATAAACTTGAAGCCCGTCAGCACGTTGCGCAGCGTCACGCCATACTTTTTGCACACCGCCGCGGCCATTTCCGTGGTCACGATCGTCTTGACCGCCACCGGGTTCGACGGCATTTTGCCGCTGCCGCACAGGTAGTCCAGCAGCAGCACGCCCATATCGTTGCCGGAGATCAGCGTTACCTGGTCGCCCACGCGCACGCCCACGCCGATGCGGTCGCAGTCCGGGTCGGTCGCGAAGCAGAAGTCCGCCTGCACCGCCACTGTCTTGTCGATGGCCAGCTGCATTGCCTCGCGAATCTCCGGGTTCGGGTAGGGACAGGTCGGGAAACGGCCGTCGGGCAGCTCCTGCTCGGCCACCACGTCCACGCGGATATTGCCCATCCGCCGCAGCATCTCCCGCACCGGCACGTTGCCGGTCCCGTTGAGGGGCGAGTACACAACGTGCAGCGGCGTATCGCTGGGCTTCACGCGCAGCCTGTCGATCGCCGCGTAGTACTGCTCGATTGTCTCCTCGCCGATGTAGGTGATCCGTCCCGCGGCCAGCTGCGCGTCAAAGTCCGGCAGCGCGTCCGTCAATGTCGGCTCGGCGCTGATCAGCCGTTGAATGTGCTCCGCCGCGTCCAGCGTAATTTGGCAGCCGTCCGCGCCGTACACCTTGTAGCCGTTGAACTTCGCCGGGTTGTGGCTGGCGGTGATCATCACGCCCGCACTTGTGCCCAGCGCCCGCACCGCGAAGCTGAGCATGGGCGTGGGCTGAAGGCGCGGATACAGGTACACCCGCACGCCCAGCTCCGCCAGCGTCGCCGCGGTCAGCTCCGCGAAATCACGGCTGTGGAGGCGGCTGTCGCAGCTCACGGCGCAGCTCGGGCAGTCGGACTGCTCCAGCAGATACCGCGCCAGCCCGCGCGTCGCCTTCGAGACGGTGTACACGTTCATCCGGTTCGTGCCCGCGCCGAGCACGCCGCGCAGTCCGCCCGTGCCAAAGGTCAGCTCCCGATAGAAGCTGTCGCTCCGCTGCATATCGTCCATGCGCCGCAGCTCCTCCGCCAGCTCCGCCGGCATTCCCGGCGCGATTCGCCACGCTTCGTAAGCCTGATTCATGCCGCTTGCGCCTCCTGTTGATTCAGTCAGAAAAAAAGTGGCCGAAGCCACTTTCAAAAAAAAATTACACCGCCACCGACAAATCGCTGGACAGCACGTTGACGTACGCCGAGTTCCAGATAAAACGATTGGGACTCAGCCGGAAGCTCGCCTGCTCCAGAATGTCCGCCGTGTCCTCCAGCGCCAGGTACAGCCGACGCACCAGCCGATAGCGCCAGTCCCGGAAGCCGCCGCCGAGCATCTGCTCCATGTCCGTCACCTGGAAGCTCGCGCCGGTGCCGAAGCCGATCATGGCCGAATAACCCGCGCCCGCGCCCGGAATGGCCAGGTCAACCCGCTCGCAGCCCAGCCACCAGGCGTGCGCGGCGACCATTTCGTTCAGCTGCGCCACGGTCTGCATCGGCAGGCCGAAGCGCATCGACGCGGTTCGCTGCTGCTGCTGGTCAAAGGTGGTGTACAGCAGCGTTCCGTCCTGATACACCCCAATGCTGAAGCCGCCGTCCTTCGGCCCGGAGGAACAGGCCAGCGGCTTATAGACATACCAGAAAACAACCGGATTCTCCATCCACTGATCAGGCATTGCAGCAGCCCCCTCGAAACATATGTAACAGTATGATAGCCTGAAAAGACGGCTTCGTCAAGAATCCCGCGAATTTTCTTCATTTCGACCAAAAAATGGAGCCTTTTTGTAGGAATGCGGACAACAAATCCGTCCGGCGCTTACCGCGTTCCGTTGCCCAGGAAGAACACCGCGACCGTGCCAGGGCCGGAGTGCGCGCCGATGATCGGGCCGATATAGGACAGCCGAATCTCCCTGATCGGGCACATTTCCCGGAGCATTTGCGCCAGCGCGCGGGCATCCTCCTCGCAGTCGCCGTGGCTGATCAGCACCGTCTGCGTTTCCGGCGCAACGATATTCTCCTTCACCTTCTCCGCCAGTGCCCGCAGGCTCTTTTTGCGGCCCTGCACCTTTTCCCGCGGGATCAGGCAACCCTTTCCGTCCACATGCAAGATCGGCTTAATCCGGATCATCGTGCCCAGGTACGCGCTCGCCGCGGACACCCGTCCGCCCCGGCGCAGGAACATCAAGTCGTCCACAGTGAACCAGTGAACAATATGCTGTGTATGCTCCCGCACCCACTGGGCGTTGTCCGCCAGGCTCATCCCGTCGGCGCGGTTTTGAATCGCGTAGGATACAAGCAAGCCCTCGCCCGCACTGGCGCAGAGGCTGTCGATCACCTCCAGGCGGCGCTCCGGATAGCGTGCCCGTAGCTCCTCCGCCGCGGTGACCGCCGCCTGATAGGTGCCGGACAGACCGCTGGAAAAGATAACTGCCAGCACGTCGCTGCCCTGTTCCAGCAGCGCGTCAAAGCAGCGCTTCCAGGTTTCGCTGTTGATCTGCGCGGTGGTGATCATCTTGCCGTCGCGCAGCGCCTGATAAATCGCGCGGCTGTCCTCGTCCGTGCCGTCAGGGAAGCGCTCCTTGCCTTCCATCATATAGGACATACAGAGCACATGGAAGTTCTCCTGCGCCTTCACCCAGCTTTGCGGCATATCAATGGTAGAATCCGTTACAATCCAGTACATAAACGTCCTCCTTGCCTTGCAGGAAATAGCATATCATGCCTTTCCGTGTCCGTCAATGTGTCAAAAAGAAAAGAATGTGTAACTTTTTATTTTCTCAATTTCGCCCCGGGTGCTTTTCTTTTTCCAAGAAGTATGATACAATGAGATATAAAATATGTTAGAAAAGGAGATCAATTCTTCCATGACCAGGTTTCTGCGCGTGATGACCGTTGCCGCTTTGCTGGCGCTCTGCGCCGCTCTCGCCTGGTATGCGCCCGCGCAGTACGCGCTCCGCTTCCAGCGGGACGACATCGCCCTCAGCCTCGACACCAGCCGTCAGCGGGAGCGCAAGCAGCAGTTCGAGTACGACGAAGCCGTCGCCGCACTGCCGGAAGCGCAGGCGCTTGTGGCAGAATTGACCCCGCAGGCGGAAGCGGCCCGCGCTCAGGAGCAGGCCTTGCGGGAGCAGCGCAAGACCCTGCGCGCAGACGCCGCCGCCCTCTCCCAGCGGCTGACCGAGGCCCAGGCGGCGCGGGACGACGCGCAATCGCGTCTGGCTGATCTGACCGCTGAGGTGGAAGCGCTCCGGCAGGCGCGCGACGCCCTGCTCACGGAGCTGGAAGCGCTCGAAGCACCCTGATTCAAACATCCGCACGCCCATCGCGTGCTGATCGGCTCAGTTTTCCTATCAAATAAGGAGGTCGAATCATCATGTCCAACACCAAGCCCAAGGCCCTCAACACAGAACGGATCATCCTGATTGTGGTACTCATCGCTGCGATTGCGCTGACCATTTCGCTCGTCTCGGCACGCAACAGGCTGTCCACGGAGACGGCGGAGCTCTCGGCGCAGCTGGAGGAAAGCCGCGCCGCCTGGGAGGGCATCGCCGCCGAAAAGGAAGCGCTGCAGGCGGAGCTGACCGAGGCCCAGGAGGCTGCCAAGGAAGCGCAGACCTCGCTGGACGAGTCCACCGCCAAGGTGGCCGAGCTGACCGCACAGATTGAAACCCTGACCACGGATGCGGCCACCGCGCAGGCTGCGCTGGATGAGGCGACCAAGCAAACAGCCGACGCGCAGGCAAGCCTCGACGCGCTGACCGCCGAGAAGGCCGAGCTGGAAGAAAGCATCGCCGCGCTGACCGCGCAGATTGAAACGCTCAAAACCGACCTGGACGCCGAAAGAGCCAGCTCCGCCGCGAACGAAGACATCGCCGCATCGCGCCAGACAGCGATCGACGCGCTGTTCGCCGAGAAGGCCGAGCTGGAAGAGAGCGTCGCCGCGCTGACCGCAGAGCTGGAAACGCTGCAAACCGGCCTGAGCACCGCGCTGGCGGACGCGACCGCGGGCGCTGACAACGCCGCCGCCCTTCAGGCGCAGCTTGACGCCCTGACCGCCGAAAAGGCCGAGGCGGAGGAAAACGCCGCCGCGCTGGCCGCGGAGCTGGAAACGCTGCAAACCGGCCTGAGCACCGCACTGACCGACGCTGCCACGGGCGCTGACAACGCCGCTGCGCTTCAGGCGCAGCTTGACGCCCTGACCGCCGAGAAGGCCGAGGCGGACGCGCGCATCAGTGAACTGACCCTGGAGCTGGAAGCGCTCCAGCAGCAGCTGGCCGAAAAGGAAGCCGCGCCCGAGGGCTTCGATCAGTTCTATGTGATCTTCAGCGAGGGTCAGATTCAGGCCATCGGCGCGGACACGTTCAACGGCGCCAAGGTGGATCAGGACTTCCTCCAGCAGTTCGTTGGCCTGACGCTGCCGATTGACGCCGAGGGCATCGAAGGCGAAAACAGCGAGCTGATCGCCGCGCTGGTTGAGACGCTGAACGCCTACGCCAAGTAAAACATCCCGACCGACACAAAAAGCCCGCCATGCCGCCTCACCGAGGGACATGGCGGGCTTTCTTTGCCCGTCGGAAAGCTTACTGCGCCGCCCGCACCGCCAACAGCGCCTGGCGCAGCGGTTCATAGCACCGCGCGTTCGCCGCCAGAAAGGGAATGCCCGCCGCGAAGGTGGCCTCCCCACCCAGAATGTTGCCGCACCGTCCGCCCGCTTCCTGCACGATCAGCACGCCTGCGCAGTAGTCCCAGGGCTGCAAGAACCACTCAAAGCAGCCGTCGCTGCGTCCGGCGGCAATGTCGCACAGCTCAAGCGCAGCGGAACCCGTGCGACGCAGGTCGGCGACCTGCGTCATCAGTGCCGCCACCGTCTGACCCGTCAGCGCCGCCAGCTCCCCGTCATACGGCGAGGTGCCCAGCCCAATCAGCGCCCGTTCCAGCGGCTCATCGCTCACATGGAGCCGCGTCTCCCCGCAGTACGCGCCCTTGCCCGTCTCCGCGGCGTACAGCTCATCCCGGTACGGATCGTAGATCATCCCCAGCACCGGCTCGCCATGCTCCACCGCGCCCACCGAGATGGCCGACGTCCGCCGGTGGCGCAGAAAATTGGTCGTGCCGTCGATCGGATCGATGATAAAGGTCAGCGCATCGGTCAGCACGTTGTCCTGCTTTTCCTCGGCGAAGAACCGCGCGCCAGGATACAGCGCCGCCAGGCGCGTCATCAGCAGCTCCTGCACCGCCACGTCTGTCTCGGACACAAAGTTGGCGTGCCCCGCTTTGTCGTACACCCGCGGCCGCCGCGCAGCCAGCATCAGCTGGCCCGCCTCGCGGATCACCTGCGCCATCGCGCTTTCCATGCTTATTCGCTCTCCTTCTCCGGCGTCAAATGCAGCAGCGTCAGCTCGCAGGGATTGTTCAGCCGCGGCGCGTGGGCGGAGTTGGTCATCCCCCGGCTGACATAGAGCCGTCCGCCTTCATAAAATCCGCTGGTCAACTTCGGGAAAATGCCCTGCCCCGGCGCGTACAGGCCGCGGCCAAAGAGACGCACCTGCCCGCCATGGGCATGGCCGGACACCGTCAAATCAATCGGATATTGTCGGATATACCGCTCAAAATACTCCGGATGATGGCACATCAGCAGCCGAAAGCCGTCCTGACGCGCCATATCCGCCAGAAAGGACGCGTTCACTGTCCGCGCGGACGACAGCCCGCCCAGCGTGATGCCCTCAAAGCGCTCGAAGCGGTTGTCCAGCACGGTCACGCGGCTCTTGCGCGCCTCCGCCCAGTAGGCCTCCCGACCGTGTAGCTGCCGCTCATGGTTGCCCAGCACATAAAACACCGGCGCGACGTCCGGCGCGTCGTGCAGAAAGCGCAGCGCGTTTTGGTAGCCGCCTGTATGGCGGTTGACCAGATCGCCCACGATCAGAATCGCGTCTGCCTGCGCCAGCACGTCCATCACGGGCGTATACGCGCCGTCGTGCAGGTCGCACACCAGCGCGAAGGTCAGCGCCTTGAGAACGCGGGGCGAGCAAACCTCTCCCTCGACAATTTCCAGGCAGCTCATGCGCGCCTCCGGTCGCCGAGCCTGCTCAGCGCCATCAGCAGCGCGCCTACCGTCGCCATCACCGCTGCCGCAACGCCCGTGACACGCGCCAATCGCGTCAGCAGCAACGAGGCTTGCAGTCCGAGAATTTCCGAGCCTGCGCCCAGCTGTCCGGGGATTTGCAGCCAGGCGACCGCCAGCATGACCGCGCCTGCCACCAATGCGCCGGCCACCGCCGCCGCGCCCAGGCGAAGGAGCGCGCCACGCCAGTCGCGCGTCATCACCAATGCAGCCAGCAGCGCCGCCGCAAGCCCCGCAATCGCCAGGGCCACGGGCAACTTGTCCGCCAGAGAGACGAGGCGCGGCAGGTCGATCTTGGCCAGAACTCCCGGCAGGAACGGCTCCGCGAAGCTGACCCTCAGCGGCACCACTGTCCGCGTCACTGCGTTGGACACCGCGTAGCCCACCTGATCCCGCGCGGCCGCCTTGCGCTGCGTCGCGGGAATCGCCGTCTGAAACACCTCGTCCTCCCGGACAGCCTGCTCCAGCGTCTCCGTGTCCCAGACCGGCAGCTCCGTGGACGGCTCCGCCTCCAGCAGACCCATCCACCAGCCGACGATGGCCCGGTTATAGTCCTCCAGCCCTTCGCGGGTGATGCCGTCCAGCGCGACGCTGGCGGTGAAGGGCACCCGCGCGGCGATCTCCTCCACCTTTTGCGTAATCCTTGTTTGCTGCGCGTCGATTACTCGTTGGTCGCACGCCACCTGTTCATGCAGCGTGCGGTCGTTCATCAGCCGCGACAGCGCCGCCGAAAACGGCAGCGCTGCCAGGCACAGCGTCAGCGCCAGCATCAAAATGTCCGCCACGACGCGGGCCACTAAGCCCGCTCTCTGCCTGCTCATGGAATCACCGCCACCTTCACTGCCACCGCGATCAGATCCTTTATTTTCCCGCCGTACACGATGACGGCGTATCCCAGCCCGATCAAAAACGGCGCCGCCAGCGCCACCGACGCGAGCCACATCCGCCTCGTCCGTTCCTGTCCCTTCACAGCGCTTCCTCCTGTCTTTTTTCCCATTATACCCTGATCCGAGCCGTTTCGCAAGCCCCACGGCAGCAGAGGCGCTGCCCCTGCACCCCGCCAGAGGGGGCGCGGCCCCCTCTGGACTCCGGCGCCAGGAGGGCCGATCGGCCCTCCTGGACCTCCCATCAGGGGGAAGCTGGAAGGTATGGGGGTACCGTCAAGATTTATGCGCAAATTCGTTTACAAGTCAGGCAGAACGAAGTCTGCAAAGGGCAGGAATCT
>CAZRLM010000104.1:0-10070 GCA_964600835.1 uncultured Oscillospiraceae bacterium | reverse complement strand
AGATGGCGTATATGGAGTTCTATGTGTTCGACAACACATGGAATGTCCTGACGGCCGCCCAGTACACACCGGGGGACTTGAAGACCAAGTTTGGCGCTGACGACTTCCGCAGCGCGAAGATTCCGTTCAAGGCTGACGATTATCCGAACTGCACCTCGTTCTTCGCCCGGGTATGTTGCGTGGCACAGGACGGCACCAGCTCCATGGCGGACAGCGCGTGGGTGGAAGTAAAGAGCGCCAATCCGCTGAAGGTGACGGCGCTGACGCCGGATCGCACCTCCTGCACCGCTGGGAGCGGCGAGACGGTCTACTTCGCGCCGACGTATGCGGGGACCGGCGAGATGGCGTATATGGAGTTCTATGTGTTCGACAACACCTGGAATGTCCTGACGGCCGCCCAGTACACACCGTGGGACTTGAAGACCAAGTTTGGCGCTGACGACTTCCGCAGCGCGAAGATCCCGTTCAAGGCCGACGATTATCCGAACTGCACCTCGTTCTTCGCCCGGGTATGTTTCGTGGCAAAGGACGGCGCAAGCTCTATGGTGGACAGTGCGTGGGTGGAGGTGCGGGAATTCACCTATGAGGAAGCGGCGGACGGCGCGGGCATGGTGATTACCGGCTATTTGGGCAAGAAAGCGAACGTTGTTATCCCGGATGAGATCGGCGGCAAGCCGGTTGTTGCGATTGGCGACTGGGCGTTCCGCGACAATTCGACGCTCACGGCCGTGCATATTCCGCAGGGGGTGACCGCGATTGGCAGCGGCGCGTTCTATGGCTGTCAGAGCCTGATGACGATTGAAATTCCCGGCGGTGTAACGGCCATTCAGGAGCAGACGTTTGAAAACTGCACCGCCCTGACGAATGCGGTTCTGCCGGATGGCGTTACAGTGATTGGCCGCGCGGCATTTAAGAACTGTCCCAACTTAATGAATATTGTTTCGCGATAAGGTGTTTTGATACTGGACGGCGCGAAAAAGTCTAGCGTCGCGAGATGGTCGATCCGGATGACCAATCCCCGGTGTGTAGCATGAAGGAGGAACCACCTGTGAAAACAGCGAAAAGAGTTGCCGCAATGATGCTTGTCCTTGCTCTGCTTCTGACGAACGGAGGCGTCGCAGCTTTTGCGGAAGCTGTTTTCACGCTGCCGACAGCGCTGGAAATTATTGAGGAGGAAGCGTTCTACGGCTCTTCCTCCATCGACAAGGTGGTTCTTTCAAACCGGGTGACGGAGATTCGGGCAAGAGCGTTCGCGAACAGCACCCTGTCGGAAATCAACCTGCCCGATTCCATTACCTATATTGCGGAGGACGCTTTTGACGGGCCGGACAAGGTGACCGTTACGGCCAACAGGGGCACCTATGCCTATCGCTGGGCCGTGGAGCACAAGTACATCACGGAAGAAACGAAAGCGGTTGACCTGACCGTTTCGCCGGATATGCTCACGTTGGCCGTTGGCAGCACCTACGCACTGAGTTGCGCCCTTGTGCCAAGCGACGTCAGCACTGCGTCCGTTACATGGAGCTCTTCGGACGATGCGGTGGCGTCGGTGGCGCAGGGTACCATCACGGCGAAAGCGGAAGGTAAGGCTGTGATCACCGCTGCTTCCGACAACGGCCTGACCGCTACCTGCGAGGTGAAGGTGACCCGCAGCATTCCCGCGCCTGACATCACTTCCGCGGCGCAGGACGGAATGGGTGCCGTTACGCTGTCATGGGACGATCTGGGCAGCGATTGCGAATACATGGTCTACGAGCAGAAGGACGGCGCTCTGACGCTGCTCGGTTCCACGGCGAAGCCTTCCTATACCGTGTACGCCGCGTCTGCCGGTACGCATACCTACTCCGTGCAGGCCTGTGTCCGTGATCAGGACGGCATCTTGGTGAGCAGCGAGGAATCCGCCGCATACGGCGTGGATGTGGCGTTGATCTGGAGCTTTGGCGCGTCGATCGAAAACATCAAACAAGTTTCCGGCGATACGGTGAGCATGACCTGGCGCGGCGTATCCCCGGTCAGCTACTATGAAATTGCCGAAATGACCGCGGACGGGTATGAAATCACGGCGGGCAATCTGACGGGCGATACGGCTTCCGTTCAGCAGGTTTCGCCGGGCGTGCATCGCTATGCCATTCGGGCGGTCTGGGTGGATCAAAACAATCAGGCGTGGGTTTCGGGCTGGTCGAGCGCCTATGCTATCGCCATGCTGTCTGCCGAAGCGCTTGCGCCTGTTGCGCCGGTGCTTGTGTTCGACGAGCCGGAAATGGCGTTTTCCGCCGAGGAAGCCAACGCGCCCGAATATGAGCGGGGCAGCATTGACATTGCATGGCTCCCCAACGAATATGCGCGATCCTATTCGTTGACCGTTGAAAAGAAAACGGCCACCGGCTATACGCTGGTTGCGGAGGAAAGCGACATTGCAACCACCGCGCATATCCTGAGCGCCACGCTGTTTGACGATGTAACCGAGAGGACGATCTACCGCTTCGGCATTTGCTCTCAGGGAGATAGGAGCGGCGAATACGCGTACTCGTACTTTGCCGTGACGGTTCCCGACCCGTCCATCTCTGTCAGCAGCAATCGGTGGGAACGCACGAGTAAATATGCAGGTTCGCGCGTATTCACGGTCACATCCGAGCTGCCGTGGACGGCAACGGCCGACGCGGACTGGATGACGCTGGCTCAGGATGAGGCGGCATTGGAAGTCAGGCTGAGCGAGTACAGCCTGATGGGCAGCGCGGCCAGAACGGGCGTCATCACGCTGACCAACGGAGAAAACACGACCAACATCGCTGTTGTGCAGGGCCGCGCTTCCGATGCGCCTGTATTAAGCCTGTTTGGACAGGTACTTTCGACGGATATCAACAATCCGACGGAAATCCCGGCGGGAGGTTTCTCTCTCGGTATTGATGACAACGGGGCAAACCAGATATTGATGCGTTTTGCTCAGAAAACAAACGGAAGCTATGGCGGATGGCAGCAAAAGCAGATTACGAACAAGGACTACATTGTATATCCTTACGAATGGAATGCGATCACGTTCTCGGCAGGCAAGGAGTTCTGCATTGAGGCCAGCGGGCATTATTCGTCCGACAAAAATAATTATGCAGATTACGAAATAGCAGACGATGCGCCTGCAAAGAGATACTATATCAAACTGGTGGATCAGGGGTATTATCTTCTGATTAAGGGCCAGGACAAACTGGAATTAACGGTTTTTGATAGTGAAAGCGTTGATGTGCTATCCTCCAATTCGTGGTCGGCGGCGTCGGATTCGTCCTGGCTAACCTTTTCAAGTACAAGAGAAACCGAGAGACGTAAACAAACACTGCATATATATGCAGAAGCAAATTACACGGGTTCCGAACGAACCGGGCACATTACCCTGACGTGCGGCCCGAAAAGCGCGGTTATCACGGTTCACCAGCCTGATTTGACACCGCGGGTCATTAGTCCTGCAAATCTTTCGCAAACGGAGAGCGCGCCTACATCCGTCGGCGCAGGTACTTTCTTTTTTACAGCAGTAGGTTATAAGATTACTTGGGAATACAAAGATGGCGCTGCATGGGTAGATCCAGTGGGCGGCTCTCTTTATGAAACATCGGATGAATTTGATATCGTGGAGGGATATATAGAAAGCGACTTGTTCGAGACGGGAAAAACTTATCGTCTGACAGCTATTGATACGTCGGGTAAAACGGCCGCCTATTATTTGAAGCGCAGTTCTACTACGAGCGCTTACATTCAACTTGGCTTGGAAGAATATCGCTCTTTCAACAAGCCTGCGGGCGCTTCAACGGAAACCGTCACGCTCAAATCGTCCGGCTCGTGGAGCGTCACCTCTGACGCGTCCTGGCTGACGGCATCGCCAACCAGCGGAAAATCCGGTTCAGGGCAGAAGGTGACTGTTTCTGTCGCCGCCAACACGACGGCAGCGGAACGCATTGGCGTGCTTTCGTTTAAGATTGGTTCAACCGTCTATGCCAAATTGAAAATGACGCAGGCAGCAGCCGGAACAGATTATGTTGACGTTTTTGTTGATAATATTCCGGTTGCGCAAACAAATGCACTGAATCATGTGACAGGCGCAGGCGTTAGCCTGGACATTCGCCCCTATGCACCTGGGAAAATCACGGCAGCATCGAGTGCGGCGTGGCTCACCGTCAAAGATGAAATTTCTTCGGGCGCGTCTGCCAATGTCAAGGTAGCCGAAAACGATAGCGGCGCAAGAAGAAGCGGCACAATCACCTTCTCTTATGGGACTGCATCCAAAACGATTACGATGACTCAGGAGCCTTATTTAAGTAGCGTGACCTTAATGTCTCCTTCTCTGAGCACTGATGATGCCGCGCCGACGGTTCTGACGTATAGCGATTCTCCGATTACCATGAAATGGAATGGCGTGGCGAATGCCGTCAGGTATTATGTAGAACTGTGGAAAGGAAATGAGTACCACGATTTAGTGGTGGAAAACGCTGGTGCAACCAACACGGCGACCCTTCCAGCCGATTGGTTTGATCCGGCCTATACCGGGCAATATGAGCTGGACATCTGGCCTATTGATGCGTATGGCAATGACGGCGCAGATCAGTGGTATTATTTCACGCGCGCTGCGGGCAATGCCGTATACATTGATGGGAAAACGGCAGTTACCTGGGACAATGTGAGTGATTTGTGCAAGACAGCTGAATATACCGTTGCTTCCAGCGCAGCATGGACGGCGATCGCGAACGTTTCCTGGATTTCGCTGGGCGCAACCTCCGGCGCAAACGGAGACGTGCTGTCTGTGACTGCTGCGCGGAACCTTGGAGCCGCGAGAACCGGCAAAGTGACGGTCAAGAGCGGCTCCGCGACGGCTGTGCTGACGGTCAACCAGTGCGCTGTTCTGCCGGAATATCCGCAATTGAAAACGCCGACTTTTTCCGAGGATATTGCAAACCCGACCGTTTTGTCCAAGACAGATACGCTGACCGTCACCTGGGATATTGAACCCCAGGCGGAAAGGTATCAGGTTTGGCTTGGCAGCGTTACAAATTCGAGCACAATGCATATCATTGAAAAAAGCGGGTATCTGACCACAAAGGAAACATATACGTTCACCATAAGCGGGCTGATCGAGGGTCAAACCTATTTGATCGAGCTAACTCGCGCGGCTGAAAACGCCGATGGCAACGTCAAAACTACGAGTACAAGATACTATTTCACCATTGCTCCTGCGGTTCCTTTTATCAGCCTTGATGGTGTTGACGCCACGGAAATGGACGAATCTTACAGAACCTTCTGGGCAGATGGAACCGAGGATCATATTCGGTACACCATTGGGTCAAGCGGAACGTGGACGGCCACCGTCAGCGATTCAAGCTGGATGATGGTTGCCAGGTCGGTCAAAACAGCAGCCTATCTGACGGAGAACGAAAAAGAATCGACCGACTACGCGCAGTACACAGGAAACTCCGGCGATTCGCTTTACATCAGCGTGCTGGACAACGATACTGGCAACACCAGATACGGTACCGTCACCATCACAACCGCCGGCGCCAGCACGACCCTCTTTGTCGAGCAGGAGCAGCATTATGTGCTGCCCGAGATAACCTCGCCCACGCTGGCGACGAAACCAAGCGCTTCTATTGAAATTCCATACGGCGACATTTCGTTGCAATGGACTGCCGGCGAGAGCAACACGGGCGTTTACGATGTTACCCTTTACGAAAAGGAAGATCGCTCCTTTTATCAGATTTATACGAAAAAGGGGTTGTCGGCCCGCTCGCTGACCATTCCGTCATCCAAGCTGAAGGAAAATACCTATTATAAGATTTACCTTGAAACGAAGCTTGAAAACAGCGGCGAGACCTGCGGACAGTACTACTATTTCCATACGAGCAGCGCGAATGCCCTGACCGTTTCGGCCTCTGTGGACTGGAGCCAGGTTGACAACGGCGGCTATGTCGACATTAACGCGTCCGCGTCCGGCGGCGCGGGCAACTACCGCTATGCGTATCAGCTGCTGCTGGACGGCGCAGTGGAGCAGGAAACGGCCTGGGAAACGCTGAAGAACTATCAATTCAAGCCGTGGAGCAACGGCAACTATCAGGTGAAGGTGATCGTCAAGGACGCCACCGAAAAGCAGGTCACCTATCTGAGCGACGGGTACGCGAAGGAGGACGAGAGCACCATCTCCGTCGCGACGACGAATCATTACACGGCCTCGCTTAATTCCAACTACCAGCTCCTTGATTACAAGGTGCTGTCGCCGCGCACCTGGTCTGTCAAGAGCAGCCCGGATTGGGTTACGCCTTCTGTGACTGGCGTTACCTTCTCCGACACTGTCAGACTGGTGATCGCGAAGAATGACGGCGTTACGCGAATCGGCAAGGTGGAATTCCAGAGCAACACCGGCATCATCAGCGATTTGACGATCACGCAGACCGGCAGCCGCTCCGTCGCCATGGTGGCGGCGGAGGAAACCGTCACGAGCGAAGCACAGAGCGTCCAGGTCGCGTTTGCCGCGTCCGCCAGGTGGACGGCGTCCAGCGACAGCAGCTGGGCCACGCTCGGCACGAAGACCGGGAGCAGCGGAAATCGCACTATTACGGTGAGCCTTGCCGAGAATACCGACACGGCTGAAAGAAGCGCGGTCATCTCCGTCATCAGCAATGGGGACGTGGGCCAGTATACCATTCGTCAGCTCGGCAAAGCCATTGAGCAGGGCGACCTCAAACTGTCGGATACAAGCTGGCTGCTTCCTTCCATGGCGGCGGCAATCAAGACCTTCACCGTCACGACGAGCGGCAGCTGGAGCATCAGCGCCATTCCGGACTGGATGTCCGCCAACGTTTCCTCCGGAGAGGGCAGCGGCGACGTCTCTCTGTATTGCAGCAGCAACACCGAACAGAGTGCCCGCAGCGGCATGGTGACGATTTCAAGCGGCAGCCTGACGCAGAGCATTCATGTGTCCCAGCCGGGAAATGATGTTTTGGCGAGCGTGACCAGCTTCACCATGTCAAAAAACAATGTGATGACGGGTGAAAATGTATCGTTTGAAATTGAGACTATGTATGCGGATCAAGTGCAATTGATCGTTGATGGCAGAGCCTATGACGTAAAAGATGTAGTTGACAACAAGGTGATATTCACTCGGGCATTTACAAGCGAAGGGCTACGCGAGGTAAGCATAATGCCTTTGCGCCTCGGGAATTGCGGTGTTATTTCAACGCCGATTATGCTAAATGTGACCAGCATTGGAGCGTTAACGAAACCGAGCATTGAGGCAATCAATGATGTTTTAATTGGTCAAGATGTCATTTGTACCTGGGGCAAGGTTCCAAACGCTACAGAATATACGGTTTATTTCTCGGATGGATACACATATTCCCGTTATACAACCACGGCGGAAACGTCAGCACTTATTAAAGGAGAAGAGATCCAAGCGGCCGGAAATTATTCGGTCGAAGTGATCGCTACCGCTATGGGATATACTCAGAGCAGCGGTACGATGGATTTTTGCGCAATCAATCCAATTGTAGACTTTGCTGTTGTGACGCCCAAGGAAAACAATGGCTTTGAAACACATGACCCAATCGACTTAACAGCAGATAATCCATCCGGCTTTTGGCTGCGCTATAAGATAACTTATGGTACGGACACTTGGTATGTACCCAGCGGAGCCTGTGTAAATACACCGAATGCCAAAGTGAACTGGTTTGCGCCAGAAACAGCCGGAACCTATTCTATTACGGCCGTTGCGTATGCGAACCAGTATTCTCAAACAGAAAATTGGTGGGGAGAAACATCCAAAGCGGTTCATATCTATGTGAAAAGTGGCACGATTACATGGCTGTCCGTTGCTGACATCGGTTTTACTTTCATTCAAAAAGGTCAGAATGTTGCCGACAAAGAAAAAATGAAAAATGTTTCGCTGCAAACCAATCTGGGCGTAGAAAAAATAGATATTAAACTGGATGGTACAGTGGTAGGAACACTCACAAAGAATGAAGGCACCCTGACCAGTTCGACGTATTATCGAAACTATTCGTATGTAATGCCGATGGATTTGGACGAGGGTATGCATACATACCAGTTCATAGCCACAGATAAAGATGGAAAAGAATATGCTACCAAGCTGTATCAGATGTATGCCTATACCAGCATTACGCCTGCGCAGACTGTGTATCCGAACAGCAAATCAGTAGAGTTTAAGAAAAAACCGGCTGATAAGAATGGCACAGTGTTGGCGTTGGATGATAAACTTACAGTAATGGGGAATTGTGGTAGTTACTTCTACTGCAAAAAGGGCGATGAAAATGTTGGCTTTGTGGCTAAAGCCGAAACTGGGAATGAGCAGATCGTTGATTGGGCAAGTGTAGAGCTGTCCGTGCTTTCTTTGGCAAATGAGGATGAGGCTCTAAAAATATATGCATTGCCTGATGCTTACAATGTGACGTTCAAATGGCTCAGTAATATGACATTACCGTCCTGCTATGGCTATAATGCATATCTGGTGCCGGCTGCAGGCAGTGATGGGCATACAGTCAAACTTAATGATATGTATGTAAATGGAAATGAATTGACAGTAAAGACTCACAAGATTGCTACATTCTATGATACGGATGAATGGCATTCCAATAATCTTTATGCATTGCTGCAAGTTGATATTGTTGATATGCGCAATAATACTGTCATGAAAAGTGCCACGTCAAAGGGAGAATGTGCCATCTTGACTTATGCAAACTGCTTTGATGTGATGCAGGAATATCAGAAATGGATACAGCGCACAGTAGCAAATCACGATATTATCTATTGCGGAAATGCTACGGTTGATGGCGTGCAATATACCAGTCGCACGATCAAGGAGGTCACAGGTATTGGTAAACTGTATTCCGCAACGACTGGGGATATTGGTGATGTTCCGTTGACCTCTGTTACCCAAGGCGCATTGATGGCGGAAGCAATCATGAAAGACATAGCATCGACAAGGCACATAAGTGTTATCGATCTTTCTTCCTTCAAAAAACTTCTTGATGTTATTGGATTTGATATGAATGCTATTGAAGCTGTGGAAAAACACAGAAAAAATATGTATAGGGACTTGCTGAATCTATATACGCTGCTTGACAAAGATCATGAACATGGTGGGGAAATAGAAAAAATGTGCAAAGAATGGGAAAAAATGTTCGATCAGTATGCAGCTGTACATAAATTCAATAAAGTATTCAATGAAGTAAAGAAGGGACTTGAGCCAGCAATAGCTATGGCATCTTTTCTCGAGGAGTATTTTACATATCGAAGTGTTAGGAGATCCGATGTTCAAGTATACATTGACCAGTTCAAAGGCAGCGAGGTTCCTGCGCTGGAAAAAGCCGCAGATTACCTTGCAGCAATGACAGAAAACGATATGAGTCTGCTGGGATATCTACTTCGAGCATATGGATTTAATGCGGGAAAAGATTGGGCTTTCACCGCAGCATATGAAACCGTCATGAATGCGTTACCGTTGCAGTTCAGGAGCGCTATTAAGGGCGCAACATTGGTTAACAATTTCTTTTTTAACACGAAGGAAACGCTCGAAAAGGCATATGAGGTGGATGTTCTTTCCCAACAGTGTGAAGTTGCGCGTAGAGAATTTGAAGATTATTACAAGACGTTTGAGAGCGATCCCGCAAAGTATTATCATGATATGATAAGCAGACAAAACGTCTATATGTCATTGCTGGAAATTGAACTGAATGCATTCAATGAATTCGCAAGCACAAATGATCAAGGCGCAGTAGGGAAATTGATTAATGCTATGCTTGGCAAAACGACACCTCAGATAAATGTTCCGGTAATCATCAGCCTTTATGAAAATGGCCTCAATGAGCAACTGAATGCCGTGTATGCAACCTGGATTGCGCCGTATAACTGAGGCATTGCTTCTCCTATTGCAGAGTAACAGTGATTGAGCAATAATCTTCATTTCCTGTAGCCCGCGGTTCCCGACGCTCCGAGCGCCGAGAACCGCGGCTTCGCTTTACCCCATACCGATAAGGTACAATAAATTGCGCAAAAAGAGAAGACATAGTTTGCAAGCTCTGGTA
>CAZRLM010000103.1:0-10105 GCA_964600835.1 uncultured Oscillospiraceae bacterium | reverse complement strand
CATCGCCGATCATATCATCTTCTGTTTCCGGATCGATAAAGATATTGGCAAAAGGTGTGGCCGTAATCCCTACATAGGTTGTCCTGGTAAATTCGTGCATCAGTTCTCGGATGCAGGCATTGATAGCAGCCGGTGAATCTTCTGCGTCTTTTGTGTTGACAGATGCGTTGTCTGCCTCATCGTCGATCAGCAGCATTGGCAGATCGATTTGGCCGTCAACGCCATTGGTGTTGTTATTGCGGAGCCAAGTAATAAGGTTCTGCAAAATCTTTTTGTTCTTTTTTACCACCAAAACAACAGGATCGCTGATGCTGCTTAAAGAAAGACTGTTGCTTTTCAAAACATCTGAACTGAAGTCTTTTGTAACAGAAGTAAATGAAGCGATCTTCTTTCGCTTATCAATTTGGCCCACGCCCACAGCTGTGTTCTTTTTTACCGTTGCAGCCTTAGGATCGAGATAATAGTCGCTTCGGATGCCGGCGCACTCTTTGTCAAGCCTTCCCTGTGTCTGCTTGCGAAGGTTTTCAAGCATACCAGCCAATATAATGATAACCCGGTATCCTGTATCAGCAGCTTTATTGGCAAGCGCCGTGTAATTTGCTGTTTTTCCGGACTGAACATCGCCAAGGATTAAGCCTCTGACCAGAAAAGGCTCTCTTTGCTGGGGATCGCCCATCAGATCAAGAATCTCATCTGAGACACGGTCAAGTGTTGCTGTGACTCTTGGATTCCAGTGCTTTTCCTGCTCCAAATAGCGCTTATACCTATCCCAATAGAAGAAGTCGGTGCTTGCCCGTCTTCCTGGCAGCCAAGACTGATGCGGTGTATTTCTATCATTAATAAAGACGCCGACGTCCATTTGAACAACGAGGGTCTCCATTAATCGATGCAGTATATTTTCATATTCCGAATCGGAAACCGCGCACAGTCCGGCAGTGTTTTCTCTTACCTTTGCCGCGATTTCCTTGAACTGCGCTTCCGTCGGCGGTATATCTTTGAACTGACTGTTGACCGTAGCAGCAATATAGGTTTCCAACAGCGATACAGCCATCGTCAATCGACCTCCTTTTCTGCTTCAGCAATGAGAGCTGGATAGAAGATAAAAGGTTCTGTGGTTTTGACAGACTCAATCAAATCATGTTTCGCCTGCGTATTGGGGCACAGAGCAAGCAAAGAATACAGCATATCTTTGACTTCCGCTTTGGGCACTTGAATTTCATTTTCAAAATGCTCATCTGCATTCATATCCACATACAGCTGATTGACTGGCAAAGACTGCTCTATCTGGCGGAGCAATGTTTCAATTGCACCGCGGTCAGCAGCGGCATCCAGTGAAGCGGAAACAAGCGGATGATCTCTGTTAATCTCATACAGAACATCCCCATTCGGCCGTTTCAGCCTGTTCCAAACATGCTGAACCTGATCCGTAATCTCCTTTTTGCCTCGGAAGACCCATGTCTGTTTGCTCTTTTCAGCAATATTCTGTATTACGGTTTCAAGGCATTTGCGCAGCTCAGGCGGCGGAATTGCTGTTGATTTCTTAATATCGAGCGTCCATAGATCATCCAGTGTATTTGGAATATCGACTTGAATGCGTGCCAATTTTGAAAGATCGCCTTGCCGCATCATACGGAACCAGGTTCCCCAGACAAGCAGCCTTTTGTTTCGGTAGATATAAAATCCCTGCTGTTTGCGCAGTCCATCTTTGCCGCCCAGCAGAGCAATTTCCTTTGCGGTCAATTTTGAAATATGAGGCAGTATATATGGTCTGATTGTAATCTTCTCGCCATGAAGTACATAAGATTCATCGGCCATAGCCTGAAAACTGCGTTTCTGCAGAAACGGATCAGCAACTGCAAGTTTCTCACCGTTCATGTAAATGGTCAGTTTTTTAATGCCAGATTCACCTGATATATATCGGTGATATACAAGAGAAAGGTGTTTTCCAACCTCCTCCATTTTATCTCCCATACTGTGGATGAAATTGATCTCACCTTTTTGCATCCTGTCAAGGTTCTTCCAAAGAACCATAGTGCCAGTCGGAAAAGCCTGTAAAGTATCGATACACTCCAGCTGCCAAATCTCTTCTTCATTCAGCACAATGAGAGACCATTTGCCTGTGCTGTTCACAAAGTCAATGTCCCATCTGCGCCCAACATAATGAGACCCCTTTTTACTGACAACCGTCAGCTGACGGCACTGGGAAAGAGATGCTGTTTTCAGCCCAAGGCCAAATCTTCCCAGATCCTTTCTGCTTCTTTCCTCAAGAGGATTGGCACTCCCATACTGCATTGCCTGGGTGATCTCCTCATCATCCATGCCGCATCCATCATCGATGATAGCCAGATATGGTTCATCGACAGGAAAAAAGCACACATGAACATTGCTGGCATCAGCAGCAATACTGTTGTCAATAATGTCAGCAATGGCAGCCTCTAATGAATAGCCAATTGCTCTTGTCGATTCAATCAGAATCGGCGCAAAAGGCGGGAGATCAATTGCTTTCATGAGATCACTCCGTCATTTGGATTCTTTAAAAGCCTCTGCAAGCAGGGAAATCAGCTTCATTGCAGACTGCTGATCCAGCTGAATTGTCTGGCTTATTTTTTCCGGCATATCTCGTGTTGAACGTCCATATGTATCGATCTGAAAATAGCGCTTCCCTCCATCTTCAAATATGGAATATGTTGCACGGGCAGTGCTGTGGACTGTTACTCGCTGTTTCTCTATCTGCTTCATCTTGGAAACATCTACCATTGCCATGCGATCCACCGTCTTTCGTGTTGGAGTATGGAAAACGAGCCAAAATACATCAACCCATATTATTATACCATACATCAGAGCAGATTGGTAGCGTAATTGCTGTATGTGCCGAACAAAAGAATTAATGAAGAGCGCTATAGCTTTTAGCCAGCAAAGCACTGCGATGTATGGGGATTGCTGTTAACGCATAACAAGGAAGACACTCTAAAGACAGCCTAAAGACACTGCAAAGACACCCTAAAGACACCTTGAGGCCACCCGGCATCAGTGATAAAATGTATCATGTAAAAGTGGATCGAGAGCACCGGCAAAACGCTGGTGCTTTTCTTTATCCCCTTGGCAAAAAACTCCAACTGTTTCCCCTATAAGCTCTGCGTCTGAATGCCGCAGGGCTATTTTTGTGCCTGCCAACCTTCATTCAGGATGATGCGAAGACTTCCGCATGCAATCCCGCATGGTCACATCTGCTGCAAAATTTGATTTTGCCGGTGTCACTTTGCTCTGATTTTTACATTAAAAAGTGTAGGGCAATTTCAGCATGAGCTTCATGCCGGCAAATTTTTTTGCTCAGGCGTTTCCAAAATCGCTGATTTTCGCCATGTAGATATGGAGGGGCAAATGAAAGGCGCGCTGTCCATATGAAGACAGTACCCTCTGAAGACGATGTTGAACGCTGTTTATCAGAAAATTTTTAAAAAGTGTTTCCATTCTGCCTCGATTTTTACATAGAGGGACAGCGGACAATATGGACCCGCTGACAGGAGGTGGTGCACATGGATGATCGATGACTATTGATACTCGTGCGGAGCAATTTGAAATAACTATTCGAAAGAGGTTTCCAAAAGGCCCGATTTTGGACATTAGATGATGAATCACGTGCTGAAAAAATTTCCCGGAGGCGGTGTCAATTTGCCCAATTTTTCCCATGTAGGGGTGAGGGGTGTCTGGCTAAATGTGCAGCGTGAGTTTCGCCCCGGCAAAAAAATATGCTCAGGTGTTTCCAAAATCGCTGATTTTCGCCATTTATAGGCGATGAGTTTTCCCTCGTCATCCGCTGGCATCGCCAGCGAAGCGCACCTTGACAATCAGGGCCACGTTTCCAGATCTGTCCAAACCGCGAAGATCTTCCTCTTCGGAAGGGAGCGCCGAAAGGACCGGCAGTAAGCCAAACAAGGTTTCTTGCCAGAGGCAGCAGTGAAAAATAAGCCCGAACCAACAGCAATGAAATGAATGCCGGCCGAAAGCCACCATGACAAACGAATTTCAAGGATTGGAGGAAGAACAGTGACAGAAAAGAAAAACCGCACGATCCACTACAGCTTCAAGGCGACACCGGAAGAGGACGCCATCATCCAGAAAAAAATGAAAACCTTCGGGATCAAAAACCAATCTGCCTTCATCCGCGCCATGGCCTTGAACGGATATGTGCTGAAGCTGGACCTGCCGGAACTGCATGATGCGGTTCGCCTCATGGGCAGCCTGAGCAACAATGTCAATCAAATCGCCAGGCGATTAAATGAACACGGTTCCATCTTTGAAACGGAAATCGAAGACATAAAAGATCGGCAGGAAGAGCTGCGGACGATACTGAGCAGCATTCTTCGCAGGCTGGATCAGATTCAACACTGAAAGGAGTACCCATGGCAGCCACAAGAATCATGTCCATTCACATCAACAAAGGGAAAACTGCCCGGCAATGTATTGGGGAACGGCTGGATTACATCATGAATCCGAAAAAGACGGACGGCGGAATTCTGGTTTCGACTTACGCCTGCTCACCCGAAACGGCGGCGGATGAGTTCATGCTTTTCCGTCAGGAATACCAACAGAGCACTGGACGAACACAGGATAACGAAGTGATCGGCTATCACGTCCGGCAGGCTTTTAAGCCAGATGAAATTACGCCGGAGGAAGCAAACGAAATTGGGAAAGAGCTGGCTTCCCGGATGACCGACGATCAATTCGCCTACGTCGTTGCAACACACATCGACAAGCACCACATCCATAATCACATCATCCTCTGCTCCACCGATCTGGAGGGACAGCACAAATATCGGGACGTGAAGCAATCGGCAAAGGATCTGGTGCAGATCAGCGATTCGCTCTGCCGGGAACACAGTCTGTCGGTCATTCAGAACCCGCAGGATAAAACCGTTACCTACGATAAGTGGCAGGGCAATCAGCGAAAGTTTACCCACCGGGATGAGCTGCGAATGATCATCGACGCCGCGCTGCGGATGCAGCCTGATGGCTTCGATGCGCTGATGCATCTGCTGGAAGATGCCGGCTGTCGCATCAAGCGCGGCGCGCAAATCAGCATTAAGCCGCCAGAGGGAAAGCGATATATCCGGCTCGATACCCTTGGATCGGAATACGATGAGACATCCTTGCGCCGGACGCTGGCACATGATCATGTGCACATTCCGAAAATCCCACGGGGCTATTTCAACGGAAGTCAGGTCAAGCGATTGATCGACATTGAAACAAAGCTTCACGCCGGCAAAGGAAAAGGTTATCAAGTCTGGGCTGAGCGAAACAACATCGACGCAAAAGCGCAGATGGTCATTTTCCTGAAAGAGCATCAGATCGATTCGCTGGAAGAGTTGAACGATCAGATTCAGGAGCTGACCAATCAGCAAAAAGAGTTGAAAGCAGCTCTCCGGGAAAAACAAAACCGAATGAAGGAGATCAACCGACAGCGGCAAACGATCCGGGATTACAGCCGGACGAAAGAGGTTTACACCCAGTATCGGGAATCCGGCTGGTCGGTGAAATTCTATCAGGAGCATCGGCAGGAGATTGAAGATCATAAAAATGCCCAGGCGGTCTACTCATCTCTCGATGGAAAGATGCCGACGCTGAAAGAGCTGACAACAGAGTACGACGGGCTGAAGGAACGGAAAGAAAACGATCAGGCAGCACTGGACGAGCTGAAACCAAAGCTCACGGACCTGAAGCACATACGATATAACTACGATGTACTGGAAAGAGACAGTGCACCAAACAGTCACCAACATGTCATACCAAACGATCACCACTCCGATGAACACGCCGTCCATCACGATGACGAATCCCGCTGATTCGCATAAAAACCACAGCGCTTGCGCTGGTAAAAGGGGCTTGGGGACACTGCTCCCCAACAAGCAAAGTGCAAAAGGTGCTACCTTTGCCCTGCTTGCTACTATGCTCCGGGGCTGGTTTCCTACTATGCTCCGGGGCTGGTTTCAGGAGACCATGGAACCGTGTTCCCGAAAAAAAGAAATTTCATTTCGTGAAAACTTTTGGCCCAGAAACCCCAGTAAAACCGTTATTTCAGAAAATCAGGCGGTCGTAAAAATGCCAGTAAAGCCTTACGCTGCAACGCTTTCCGAAGTTTTCAAAACGTGAAAACGATTTTGAAGGCCATGTGATATGGTGGCTGTGAAAGCCGAAGGTTAAGGCTTTATCCCCACGACTTCCCGTACAGGAAAAGCTATCCTGTGCGTTCACATAAAGCCGTCCTGCGTCATGCCGTCGCGAAGCATGATCCGAACGCAGGACGGCGGGATGTCCTCCTGCTGTGTGATCGGACATACAGCAGAAAGCACAACAGAAACATCAGCAACAGGAGGAAATAATGAGTTTACTTTTTACCCAAGTCAAATCCCAAGTTACCACCCGTCAGGCAGCAGAGCGCTACGGCGTTCCCGTGAATCGCAGCGGTATGGCCTGCTGCCCATTCCATGATGACCGTCATCCTTCCATGAAAATCGACGAACGGTTTTACTGCTTCGGCTGCCACATCACCGGCGATGTGATTGATTTCACGGCCAGGCTGTTCAGCCTTCCGCTGTATGACGCGGCGAAAAAGCTGGCGAATGATTTCAACATTCAGCCGCTGCCGCCGGGTCAAAGCGCGCCGATCCCGAAGCTGCCCGCTGCCGTGATCGAAAAAAAAGAGGAACAGCGCGTACTCAAAATCCTGATCGAATACGAGCGGCTCCTGGAAAAATGGAAGGAAGAGTATGCTCCCTCTGATCCCACGGATGAAAATCTCGATGACCGATTCGTGCACGCTGTTCATCACTTGCCACCCCTGAGCGATGCCATTGACCATCTGTTTTCATCCGACCCGGACGAGCGAAAAGAGATCATGGATCACATCAGGAGCATAGACGCTGTTGCAAAAATCGAAGCGATCCTTAACGAAAGATGCCAGGAGGTGAAGAACGATGGCCCAGAAAAAGATCGAGCGGCTTGATACCTGGCCGGAATGGTTCACGGGGAAAACAATCAATGAACCGATCTTCTGCCGTGAATTCCTGGAGCGGCACCATCTGGCCTACACCGAGAATTCCTTCTTCACCACAGAGGGCAGGGCCACCAACGAGGACGCCATGCGGCAAACCATCTATCAGCAGCTGGAGCCTTTCATCGTCACTGGGATGAGCAAAAAGGTGGATGACATCATGAAGGATCTTCGCATCAAAGCCCAGGTGACAGGCTTGCTGCCGCAGACAGATCGGGTTCATGTCCAGAATGGCACAGTGTTTCTGGACGGCAGCTTCATCGAAGCGAAAAATGAAATCGTCAGAAGCCGGTTCCCTGTTCGGTTCAATCCGAAAGTGAAGAAGCCGGAGCGCTGGCTGAAATTCCTGTCAGAGCTTTTCTGGCCGGAGGACATTCCAACGCTGCAGGAATTCATCGGGTACTGCCTGATTCCCAGCAATGCCGGGCAAAAGATGATGGTGATCAAGGGCAGCGGCGGCGAAGGCAAGAGTCAGATCGGCCATGTGCTGTCCCGGATGTTCGGTCCCAACGCGAAGGACGGAAGCGTCGGAAAGATTTCTGAAAACCCTTTCGCCCGTGCAGACCTGGAACACATTCACCTGATGATCGACGACGACATGCGGCTGGAAGCGCTGAAGCAGACGAACTACATCAAAGCGATTGTCACGGCGAAGGGGAAAATGGATTTGGAGCGTAAGGGCAAGCAGAGCTATCAGGGATTCATGTACGCCCGCATCCTGGCCTTCTCCAACGGCGATCTAGTTTCCCTGTATGATCGCAGCGACGGCTTCTTCCGCCGGCAGCTGATCCTGACAACAAAGCGAAAGCCGCCGGATAGAATCGATGATCCCAACCTTTCGGAAAAGCTCTGTGAAGAAATGGAGGGCATCTTTCTCTGGGCGATGGCGGGATTGCTGCGGCTGGTGAAGAACAACTTCCAATTCACAGAGAGCAGTCGGGCCAAGCTGAACCGGGAGATGGTGAAGAAGGACGCCAACAACATCGAGCTGTTCCTAGAGTCGAAGGGATACATTGTCCGCGATCCGGAACGTTCCATCAACTCTAAGGATCTGTACGCCGTGTACTGTACCTGGTGCGATGAAAACGCCTACCCGCCCATGAAGCGAAAGACGTTTGTGGAATATCTGAGCGCCAATGAGGAGAAGCTCGGCATTCACTACACCACCCATCTCACCAACAGCGCAGGCCGCGAGGTGAGAGGCTTCAGGGGGATTGGATCTATCATCAGCCCGTCGGGTTACATGCAAGGCGGATGGCAGAAGGTCGCTCCTGACGACAACCCGTTCAAAGATGCATAAAGCGATTTTTGCCCCAAACAAAGCGTCCATACGTCCGGACGCCAAGGGGAGAAAAACCAACTCTGTGTAACATCACCGGACGCATGGACGCATCAAAACGGGGAAAAAGCGCTTCTGTGCATTATGGGTTTTCACAGAAATCAAACAAGTCTTGTTACCTGTTGAAACGCTTTGGGAAAGAAAAAAAACTTATTTTTCAAGGGCTTCCGGGCACGAAAAAGGGCGATTTTGAAGGCAGACGATAAATATATCGTCTGCCTCAAAAATGGGGCTCTAACCGGTAACAAAACGGCAGGAGCAGACAAAAGAAGAAAGTTTACAACTTTTTATCGCTTTAAAGCGTGAAAGAATATTGAAATGATGGGAAACAGGCTTTATACTAAAGATGAGGTTCTTCAGGTCGTTGAGGCAGCGCTCAACGCCTTGGATAGCACCGAGGCTCCTATACAGGAGCCGGAGCACCTTGACAACGATATACCGCAGAAATCTTCGCCTGTGAACGCAAAAGTTACTCTGACAGTCCCCGAAGCTGCTGAACTGATCGGAATCTGCAAGCCCACGATGTACGAGATGGTACGTGCCGGCAAGGTGCGATCTGTCAAAGTCGGGAAAAAGATACTGATCTCACGGCAGTCTCTGATGGACTGGCTGAAGGAAGGAGATTCCTATGAGGAAGCGTGCTAATGGCGAAGGATCAATCAGGAAAAGAAGCAATGGCACCTGGGAAGCAAGGGTCACCGTTGGGGTGAACCCAGAAACCGGGAAGCTGATCAGCAAGAGCGTGTACGGCAGAACCCAGAAGGAAGTCAGGGAAAAGCTAAACGCACTTCAGACGGGAGAGCAGCAGACGGTCAATCCGCCTGCTGCCGGCCCCGGGCTGATCACAGACGCCGCCAGTGAACCAGAACAAAAAGAAATGACTGTTGGCGAATGGCTGGACACCTGGCTGAAGGAATACCTGGCAGATGTAAAGCAGGGGACAAGCATTCATTATGAGTCAGTTGTTCGGCTGCATCTGAAGCCGGCACTTGGAGATATTCCCCTCAGTCAGCTGCGTACCCCCATGGTGCAAAAGTTTTATAACAAGCTCAGGGCTGAACAACGAAGCCCCAAATATATCAAGAACATTCATGGCGTCCTGCATCGTGCGCTGGACATGGCTGTCCGGGTGGAGTATCTCGAACGCAATCCGACCAGCGCCTGCATTCTGCCGAAGGTGGTGGAAAAGCAGGTGACGCCGTTGGACGCCCCTGAGCAGAAGCGCCTCTTCATAGCACTGAAAGGCAATCCCTTCGAGGCCCTGTTCCTGACGGCGGTCTTCACGGGAATGCGGGTTGGAGAGATTATCGGGCTCACCTGGGACTGTGTGGACTTTGAGCACGGCGTGATCCACATCGAGAAGCAGCTGATACAGACGCGGGTCAAGGGTCAGGATTATGTATTCGGAACCCTGAAGAACGGCAAAACCCGTGTGATTGCCCCTGCCCCCTTCGTGATGGAAGTGCTGAAGAAGCACAAAGCGGATCAGGAGGAGCAGAAACGCGAGATGGGCGACCTGTGGGATGAGGGTAAATTCCCCGGCCTGGTGTTCAATCATCCTGATGGCAGCCATTAGTCCCAGCCTACCATCTGGAAGGAATTCCAGGACATTCTGGCGGCTGCAGGCCTAGAGCACCATCGGGTGCACGATCTGCGCCACAAAACCGTGCAATCAACGGAGCACAGAAATAAAGAACACCATATAGAATTGCAGA
>CAZRLM010000102.1:0-10220 GCA_964600835.1 uncultured Oscillospiraceae bacterium | reverse complement strand
TTTACACAGATGTAAATGACCGCCGTGTGCAAGTGCAGCTGACGCAGGAAGCAGCCAGTTCGGCTCCTCGGCTGGACTGGCTGCGGTTGCGGCGTTTTTCAACAGTCTGAGGGGGCTTCGGCCCCTTTTTGATCGTCGCGCCGCGTTCGGCGTGGATACATGAAAAAGAAAGAGGGATTTCGTATGCGTAAGCCCATTATCGCGGGCAACTGGAAGATGAATAAAACCCCGACGGAGGCCGCGGCGCTGGTGACGGAGCTGAAGCCCCTGGTGAAGGACGCGAACTGCGACGTCGTGGTATGCGTCCCTGCGGTGGACTACGCGGCGGTGAAGGAAGCGGCTGCGGGCAGCAACATCCACCTGGGCGCGCAGAACGTCCACTGGAAGGAAAGCGGCGCGTTCACCGGCGAGCTGAGCGCGGAAATGCTCAAGGCCGCTGGCGTCGAGTACGTCATCATCGGCCACAGCGAGCGTCGGCAGTACTTCGGCGAGACGGATGCGACGGTCAACCAGCGCGTGCTGGCGGCCGTCAAGGCGGGCCTGAAGGTCATCCTGTGCGTGGGCGAGATGAAGGCTGACCGTGAGGCCGGCTACACCGACGCGCTGGTGGAGTATCAGACGCTGATTGCGCTGACTGGGCTGACGAAGGAGCAGGTCGCCGACGTGGTGATCGCCTACGAGCCTGTGTGGGCGATCGGCACCGGCCTGACCGCGACCGACGAGCAGGCCAACGAAACCATCGGCGTGATCCGCAAGGCGGTGGCGCGCAAGTATGGCCAGGAGGTTGGCGACGCGGTGCGCATCCAGTACGGCGGCAGCATGAACCCCAAGAACGTGAAGGGCCTGATGGCGCAGCCGGAAATCGACGGCGGCCTGATCGGCGGCGCGTCCCTGAAGGCGCCCGACTTCTCGCTGGTTGTCAACTACGACAAGTAAATCATCACATACAAAGAGCCGCCCGTGAATGCCACGGGCGGCCCTTTTTTACTTTCGGATGAACGCTTGATCGTGAGCGGGCACCCCGGCCTCGTCGGAAACGTAGCGTTCCACTTTCATGTGCAGGTCATATTTTTCGCGAAGCGCCTTGATTTTCTCCATCATAGGGGAGGCGTGGTGAAGGTCGATCGAATGCTGATCCTGCCAGCTGTCGATGAGCAGCACGGTTTCCGCATCTTCCATGGGGAAGAAGTAGTCATACCGGAGATTCCCCGCCTCCGCGCGAATATCGCGGACAACGCCGGTCGCAGTCATTTCCTCCGCAAATTTGCGGGCGTTCCCGTTTTCGCCGCTGTAATAGATGTTGATGGTAATCGCCATATTGCATCCCTCCGTCAATTCCAAAAAAGTGGCCGGAGCCACTTTTTTGATGTTACTCGTCGCCCTCGCGGCACTCGGCGCTGTTGGCGAGCGCCTGCGCGTACCTCCGGGACATGAGCGTTTCGGAGAACAGGTAAGGCTCGTCGTTGTTGGTGGTGACAAGCTCCTGAATGTCGGCGTACTGCGGATCGCGATGCATCTGGGCGATTGCGTTGCGCATCTGCGGCATGGTGTAGAAATACGGCTGACGCTTGAAGTAATACAGCGGCGTGGGGGTGGGGAATGCCTTGCAGTTGAAGCGCACCATTTCCGCCATCGTCCGCGGGATATCCTTTTCCGTGACCAGCATGGCGACCTTTGCGTAGTTGTGGGCCATGGAGTCCTCGGAGTAGTAGTACACGTCCTTCGCGCCCTGAACGGACAGAATGTCCTTGCAGGTTTCGTCCGCCTGCATCTCGGCAAGCAGCGCGTCGATCTCCTCATCGTCCGCCAGCAGCGAGGCGTGCGAGGTGATCTGTGCCGAACGGGTGCGCTCGCGGATGTAGTCCGCCAGCAGCTGCGGCCGGGTCTTTTCCGGTTCAGGCGCGGGCTCGGGTTCCGGCTCGGAGGGCGGGAAGGGATCCGCGACCTCGGGCAGGGACTCCAGATAATCCAGCAGCTCCGGCTTCTCCTCTCCCAGCACTTGCGCGGCCTGCGCAGTCATCTGCGCCTTTTCCAGCTTCGGATTGTCCAGCGCTTTGTTGACAGCGGGATCCAGCGCGTCGCTGAACTCGCCTGGAATCTCGCTGGGCTTCAGCTCAACTTCCTTTGCAAAACCCGGCTTGCGCCGACCAAATAATGCCATGTTCAAAGCCTCCTGTGCTCATCGTTTGAAAAAAGATTGCGTTGATATAATTCGCTTTTTCCCGTTGAAATCCTGCCTGCGCCGCAAGAAAGGAGCGGGCGCGGGACGCAAAGAAAAACTCCTGCACGGGGCTGCCGTGCAGGAGCGAAGGGGTTTATCGGATGGATTAGATCAGGCCCAGCTCCTCGAGCTTGTCGGCGCAATCGCCCAGGTCGAACTTCTCCAGGGTCGCGCGGGTGGGGATGCCGGTGGTCTTGTCCCAGCCCATCGCGTCATACCACATATCCAGCGACTTCTTGAAGTCCTCGCGGTCGAGCTTCACGGTGCCTTCCTCAAAGGCCTTGAAGTCCGGCTCCTTGTCGAACACCCAGTCGGAGGGCTGGTCGTGATCTTCACGCAGGTTGGTGGAACCCAGATTCAGCTTGAAGGAGATCGCGGTCATCACGCGCAGCAGCTGAGAGATACGCTCGGAGTCGAACTCGAGGCTCTCGCGGGTGTAGTCGTCGCCAACCACGGCGCTCATGTACTTTGCGTCCAGGTCGAGGTCGCCGATGTAGTTCCGCTTCTTGCTGGTGGCGATGGTCATCGGGTACATCCAGTTGCACAGGGTGGCGGAGTCATGCCACTGCTTGCCGTTGAACGCCCACTTGGCGACCTTGATCTTGTTCTCGTTGATGGGGGTGTAAGCGCGCTGCTTGTCGACGCAGCCTTCGCCGAACCAGTGCTCCAGCACGGGCTTGGTGATTTCCTCATACGGCGCGCCGGAGGAGGTGAAGTTGATCATGTGATGGATCATGCAGTCCCGGTTGTACATCAGGCTGTAGATCATGCCGGCCTGCCAGCAGTTTTCCGGGCCATGGTGACGCGGATAGCCGTTGTGGCCGATGTTGTTGTTGCTGCCGTTCACGAAATCATAGAAGCTCACGCCCGCGACGTTCTTGGCCGGGTCGTCCATGCCCCACTTTTCGTACAGCAGGTAGGTGCCCAGGCCCAGGTCGGAGAAGGTGCCTTCCTTCATGGCGATCCGGCGATAGACCTCCACCAGCCAGCGGGGGTCGCCTTCCTCCATCAGGTTCCACGGAATCTCGTCCCACTCGCCGGGGTTGTTCTTTTTGATCACGTCTTCCAGCACGCCGGTGGTGTAGGCCATGCTGAAGTCGTTGTACAGGTTGCCGTAGTTGCACCACACGCCGTAGTCGTCCGCCGCGCGAGAGCCAGCGCCGCCCAGGATCATCTTCGCGTCGCCCTCGTCCACAAAGTCATGGGTGGACTTGACGGACTCGCCGGTGGCGTCCTTGTGGTTGGGATACCACTTCATCATGCTGATGATGGGCATACAGGTGTTGGACACATGGGTCGGCAGGTCGTAATCGGCCAGGGGATCCATGTCATACTCGGTGTAGCAGCGCACCGGGCAGGAGGAGCAGCCGCCCTGCTTCACGGTGTACTTTTCGGCGACCTCGCCAAAGTCAAACACGCCCTTGTTGCAGCGCAGCGCGGCCACGTTGATCTGGCCGGAGGGCTGCTCGCCCATGTCGATGGGGCCGTTGGGAGCCTTGTCCCAGGTGACGCCGGGAGCGCCCTGCCAACGGTTGTTGGTGGCAGTGTACTCGCTCCAGCTCTGCGCATGGCAGGGAACGGTGTGGTTGTTGTTGCCGCCAACCAGATCCTTGATCATGTAGTTGGACAGCAGGCGAACCTCCATCGGGCGGGCGATCTTGACCGCGCCGGTGCCGCGGGCGACGAGCGCCTTGACCTTCTTGGAGCCCAGCAGCGCGCCGATGCCGCCGCCGCCGGAGTTGCCGAAGGAGGTGACCATGCAGCTCATGGGCACCAGGTTTTCACCGGCCTGGCCGATGGACATCACGTCGAACTCTGCGCCGTTCTCCTTGGCAAGGGTGGCGTTGGTCTCGAAGGTGCCCTTGCCCCAAAGGTGGGAGGCGTCCTCGATGGTGACCTTGTCGTCGTCGATCTTGATGTACACGGGCTTGTCGCTCTGGCCTTCGACGATCATCGCGTCATAGCCGGCGTACTTGAAGGCGTGCGCGAAATGGCCGCCCATATGCGCGTCCACGATGGAGTAGCCCTTGGACCAGCAGGACAGGAAGGAAACGTTCATACGGCCGGAGCAGGGCACGCCAGAGGCGGTCAGCGGGCCGACAGCGAACACAGCCTTCGATTCGGGAGCGAGAGGCTTGGTGTCCAGCGGAACCTCGTCCCAGATAACCTTGTAGCCCAGGCCCATGCCGCCGATATAGGGCTTGTACTTGGGCAGGGTGTCTTCCATGGTGATTGCGCCGGTGGTCAGGTTCACGCGCACAACCGTGCCCGCCCAGCCGTTGATGCCATTCTTCACAGACATTTGGATACCCTCCTAAAAATAGACTCAGTTGGTGACGGAAAGACTCGGGTTACACAGCCTGCGCGGCGGAAGCAACCTTGTCCCACGGAATGATGGACAGCGCGCCGGAGGGGCAGCCCTCGACGCAAGCGCCGCACATCACGCACTTGGAGGACTTCTTCGTCACGGGGTTGACGGTGGGCATATGCCACGGGCAGGCCTGCACGCAAGCGCCGCAGCCAACGCACTTCTCCACGTCGACCTTGCGCACGCCGTCCACATCCGCGTAGATCGCGCCCATGGGGCAGGCGTTGCCGCAGGCGGGATCCTCGCACTGGCGGCAGGTGTCGGGGAAGTAGGTCCAGTTGTTTTCCGTGTACAGGCCGTTGCCGTTACGGCTGGAGTACAGGTTACGGGTGACCTTCACGCGGGAGATGTAGCTGGAGCAGCAGCCGTCGTTGGTCAGGGTGCAGTTGATCTCGCACCGCTGGCAGCCAACGCAACGATCCGCATTCACAACCAGCAGGCCCTGCGGGAACGCCCAGACGCGAACCTTGTCCTCCGCCACTGCCTTCTCGGTGACGCCCATCACGGACAGCATCGAGGTGGACAGCGCCAGACCGGCCAGACTTTTGCCGGACAGCTTCAGGAACTGGCGGCGGGTGTAGTCCTTGTCGAGGAAGCGCTTTTTATCAGCCATGGTTTTCTCCTCCTTGAAGAATTAGGATGGATCGGGAAACCGACTTTGGAAAAACGGAACGGGGCGTCGTTTCTCCCTCTGCATAAAACAGGAGTCTGTCCATACCGCAGCTAAACACTGCCAAAACAGCGCCGTCCTCCTCACGACGGCTCCATACCGGCAGGGTTGTGCGGATAGTCAGACTCCTTCGCAAAAGGCAGGCGTATTCGTTACCGAATACACCCAATGGTCTGCGTCACCCAAAGGGTAGTGCGCAAACTCGGAGCAACGATCCTTGTTCATCAATATTATACCATTTGGCGCAGAGAAAATCAACACAAGAATTTTTTTTTATTAGGCGCGTGGCAATTTCAGACGCAGACCAAAAAGCGTTTGCGTTTTTCGTCGCAATATGATATGATAAATGCCGGCAAAACAGCCGGAAGGGGGATCGTCGTGTTCAACATCGGGATGACCGAGGTCGTGGTTGTGCTGCTGGTGGCGTTTCTGGTGGTCGGCCCGAAGGATCTGCCCAAGGTGGCGCGCTGGCTGGCGCGGCAGGTGAAGGCGATCCGGCGGATGATCGCCGACCTAAAAAAGGAAACCGGCTGGGATGAGCTGACCGCCGATGTGAACGAAACGAAGAAGGACATCGACGAGACGCTCAAGCAGGCGGACGTAACCGGGGACGTGCGCAGCGCCGCGGAGGACTGGCGGCGTACCGTCAACGGCGTGAAAAAGGACATCCGCGACGCGGATAAGGAAATCCGCAAAAAATAAAAGGAGGACTTGGTTATGCGTTTGGGACCGTGGGAAATCGCTCTGATTCTGGTGCTGGCACTGGTGCTTTTCGGCGGCAGCAAGCTGGCCGGCGTGGGCAAGGCGCTGGGCAAGAGCATCAAGGACTTCAAGCATGAAATGAAGGACGACGAGGACGGCAAGCCTGAGGAAAAGGCTGACGGAAAGGCTGAGGAAGGCGCGGAGAAGAAGGACGCGTGAGCGCAAAGTCGTCCGGTGAGGGAGGAAAAAAATGACGAATGTGCCGGAAACGGGGCCTCAGCCGGAGCCAGTTGAACAGGAACGCAAGCAGGCGCTGATGACGCACCTGGCCGCGCTGCGGAATGTGCTGGTGATCTGCGCTGGAGCGATCATCGCGGCGTTTCTGCTGACGTTCTACTTCGCGGTGGATCGGCTGATGGACTTCATCATGCAGCCCATTGTGGCGCGGGGAATCGAGGTCATTTACACCGCGATGTCCGAGGCGCTTGTCACCAAACTGAAGGTGGCGCTGATCGGCGGCGTGATTGTCGCAAGCCCGGTGATCGTTTGGCAGGTCTGGGGTTTTCTGAAGCCCGCGCTGTATCCCAACGAGCGGCGGACGTTCCGCGTGCTTTTCTTTGTAGCGCTGCTCCTGTTTCTGACGGGCGTCGTGTTCTGCTACTGCGCGGTGTACACGCTCGCGCTGGACTTCTTCCTGGTCGCGGGCGAAAATCTGGCGACGCCGATGCTTTCCATTGATAAGTATGTAGGCTTTCTGTTCGGCTTCCTGCTCCCCTTTGGCCTGGCGTTTGAGCTGCCCGTGGCGCTGTACATGACGACACGCATGGGCTGGACGACGGCCAAGACGCTGGCAAGCAAGCGGAAGTTCGTCATCCTGGCGATCGTCATCTGCGCCGCGGTGCTGACCCCGCCGGACGTGGTGTCGCAGGTGATGCTGAGCATTCCGATGCTGCTCCTCTACGAGGTCAGTATCCTGGTTGCGCGGTTTGTGAAGCCGAGAACAAGGGAATGATCAGGCAAACGCCTCGCGCTCAATCAAGCGGCGCGAGGCGTTTTTGCATCGCTTCGTTGCCATAAACAGGCGGGCGCAGCCGCTGAACGATCGGAAAAGGGGAGATACGCCGAATGAAACAGCCGGAAAAGTGGCGGGAAACCATCGATCTGCAATCGCTTCCGCTCGCGCCCTTTCGCGTCGGGGAGATTCTGGGGTATCCCCACGCGGGAAACGACGTGTTCTATGTGTCCGGCTGGGACGGCGATCGCCCCTGCCATGCCTTCATTAAAGTAGAACGGCAAAAAGGCGCGGACGTGCTGAATGAGGCGACCATCCTGCGCCGCCTGTCACTGCCCTGTCTGCCCCGCGTGCTGCGGGTGGGAGAGCAGCACCCGCGCTTTCTTGTGACGGAGGAAGTGCCCGGCGAGCGGCTGTCCGTGATCGTTGGCGACAACGCGGAGGGACAGTCCATCCGGCATATGGCGGCGTATGGCGCGATGCTGGCGGAAATCCATGGGCTGTCCGTGCCCTGCGAGCCGGTGCGGGAGCGACCATTTTTTCGCTTCCCGGAGCCGACCGACCCGGCGCTGACGGCGCTGCGGTCATGGGCGGAGCGCCGCCGGCCCGCGGAGGATCCGTCCTGCTTCGTCCATGGCGACTGCCACTATGCCAACGTGCTCTGGCAGGACGGGCGCGTGTCCGCCGTGCTGGACTGGGAGCTGTCCGGCTGGGGAAGCCAGGCGTTTGACATGGCCTGGGCCGTCGTGACGCGTCCCGGCCAGCGCTTCCTGACAACCATGGACGAGCTGAAGGCGTTTCTGCGCGGCTATGAGCAGACCCGCGCCTATCCGCGCCTGGCCTTTGCCTGCGCATATATCAAGATTGCCTGCTGGTTTTACCGATTGGGGGACGAGAAAGACAAGGCCGCCCTGCATCGCATGATGACGGACGTGGCGGCCTGGGCGGACGCAACAGCATGAAACAAGACCGGACGATGACAGCATCGTCCGGTCTTGTTTGTATGCGTTACGTTTCCGTGAGCTTCCGCACGGCCTCCGCGACCGCCAGCCCGAGGGCGCGATGGCTTTCCGGCGTCATATGGACACAATCGACAGGGGAGGGCTTCGCGATCGTCTGCGCGTCCAGCATCATAGCGCCCGTCTCGTCGCACATCGCGCGGAAGAGGGCGGGGAACTTGCGCGATTCTTCGTGCTTGCCCCCCAGCTCGTCGGTGGGGTCGACTTCAGGAAGCTGATCGCCGATCTCAATCGGGGAGATGACCAGAATCTTTGGCCCGTTCGCGAACACCGGCTCAGAGGAGGGGTAGCGGATGTCCATTTGCTGGGCGAGGTGAACCAGCGTCCCCACGCCATTGGCGGACTGAGCCGCCGTGTGTGCCTTCAAATCGTTCGTGCCCAGAAAAATGACGAGCACATCAATGGGCTTTTGAGCCCACAGCGCGACCTGCAGCGCGTCCTTGCCGTTCAGGAAGGGCTTGAACACAGAGGGGAAAACGCTGGTGCGGGCGTTCAGGCCGTCCTCATGGACGCGCCATTCGTTGCCCAGCGCCTCGGCGAGCACGCCCGTCCAGCGGGTGCGCTCATCGTAGCGCCGCCCTTCACCGGGGATGAACCCCCAGGTGTTGCTGTCGCCAAAGCAGAGAACGTGACGCATGGCTGTACTTCCTTTCGTCAAATCTCAATGGTGCCTTCAAAGTCGGTCATCGCGTCGCCGGTAAGCCACACCTGGCCGTCAGGCTGCCAGCGCACCACCAGCGTGCCGCCGGGCAACAGCAGATCAACGTCCGCATCGCGGCTGCACAGGCCGTTCTCGATGGCAGCCACGGCGACGGCGCAGGCGGCGGTGCCGCAGGCGGCGGTCTCGCCGGAGCCGCGCTCCCACACGCGCATCCGGATGCGGCTCTGGTCGATCACCTGCGCGAAGGATACGTTCGTGCGCTGCGGGAACAGCGGGTCATGCTCAATGGCAGGGCCGAGGCTGTCCACCGGGATGCGGTCAACGTCCTCCACAAAGAGCACGACGTGGGGATTGCCCATGCTGACGCAGCTGATCACCCGCTCCTCGTCCGCCAGACGGACGCGGCGCTGCATCACCCGATCGCCGGGCAGGCGGACGGGCACGCGGGACGGCTCAAAGACCGGCTGGCCCATGTTGACCAGCACGGAGAACACAATGTCCTCCCGGATAAACAGCCGGGCGCTCATCACGCCGCTGCCCGTTTCCAGCGTCATGGTGTCGCGGCAGACGCGGCCGGACTCGTACAGATACTTGCACACGCAGCGGATGGCGTTGCCGGATACGTTGCTGTCGCTGCCGTCGGCGGTGAACAGACGCATCTTTGCGTCGGCCTTGTCGCTGGGAAGAATGAGCACAACGCCGTCGCCGCCGATGCCCGTGCGGCGGTTGCTCAGCCGCACCGCCAGGGACTCGGGGCTGTCCACGGTCTGATCGAAGCAGTCGAAATACAGATAGTCGTTGCCGGTGCCGCGCATCTTGACGAAGCGGAGCTTCTTGCGCTTGGCGCGCATATTGTTGATGTCCACCAGCTCGACGTTTTGCAGGCTGTACCGGCTGGTCAGCGCGCGGGCGAGGGCGTTGGCGGTGTCCAGGCTCGTAAAGAGCGGAATGCCGCGTTCCACCGCTTTGCGACGCATCCGGACGGACTCCAGACGGGGATTGCGGCCCTTGTTGGAGGTGGAGATGACATATTGCACCTGATCCAGCTCCAGCATCCGTTCCATCGCCTCATGCTTGACCGTGGCGGCGTAGAGGCCATGCTCCTCCAGCGCCTTGGCGGTGCCGGGGGTGGCGAACAGGTTGAAGCCCAGCATGGCGAACCGGCGCGCGCACTCGACGGCCTCCGGCTTGTCCACATCCCGGACGGACAGCAGCAGCCCGCCCTCGCGGCGCATCTTGTAGCCGGCGGCCACGAGGCCCTTGTAGATGGCCTCCTGCAGGCTGGAGCCGATGCCCAGCACCTCGCCGGTGGACTTCATCTCCGGGCCGAGGTGAGTGTCCACGTCGGCGAGCTTCTCAAAGGAGAAGCAAGGCACCTTGACGGCAAAGTACGGGCTTTGACGGTACAGTCCGGTGCCGTAGCCCATATCGCGGAGCTTTTCGCCCAGCATGGCGCGGACGGCCAGATCGACCATCGGCACGCCGGTGACCTTGCTGATGTAGGGCACCGTGCGGCTGGCCCGGGGGTTCGCCTCGATGACGTAGACCTCGTTGCGGTAGACGATAT
>CAZRLM010000101.1:0-10278 GCA_964600835.1 uncultured Oscillospiraceae bacterium | reverse complement strand
GGATGCCCGAAATGCCCGCGATGCCAAACCCCGGCATGAACGCCTCCAGCACCAGCAGGCCCACGCCCAGAATGAAGCACACGACGATCGGCAGATTGGCCGCGATAAACTCCAGCACTCGCTTCACCTCCCTTGATTGATGGGAACAGTATAGCACAACCTTCCTTCAAGAGCCACTGTCTTTGCACGAAAAATACAAATTCGCGCTTCAATTGACGCGCGCTCAAACCTGCTCGCCATCAAGCAGTTGACGCAACCGGGCCAGATCTGCCTGATAGACCGCTTCCAACGAGCGATTGTAGATGATGGACGCGGGATGGTACAGCGCAAACAGCGGAAACTCGCGAGTCTGGCCGTCGGACGTGACCTCCGCCGCCCGGCGCGCGCCGTGGCAATCCCCGATGGACGCACCCGGCCCTAACAGCGCCCGCAGCGCCACATTGCCCAGCGTGACGATCAGCGCCGGGTTTACCAGCAGAATTTCCCGATACAGATAGGGGGTGAACAGCAGCAGCTCCTCCCGGTTCGGCGGGCGATTCGACACGCTGCCCCGGGGGCTGATCCGCGTAGGGCGCACCTTGACCACGTTCGTGATGTAGATTTTTTCCCGTTCCAGCCCCACCGCCTGCAAAAAGCCGTCCAGGTTCTTGCCCGCCTTGCCCACAAAGGGCCGGCCCTGCAACGTTTCCGTCTCGCCGGGAGCCTCGCCCACCAGCATCAGCGGCGGACTGTCGCTTCTTCCCTCGCCAAAGACAAGCGTCTTTTCCTCGGCAGGCCACAAGGCCCCAAAAAAGGCGCGGCATTCCCTGCGATAGCGCGTCATCCTGTCCTCCAAATCAAGCCGCCTCCCATTGCAGTCCTCGCACTTCGAAGCGCGGAACGGTCGGTATTTCCCTCATCATGCGCAAAAAGCGCAGGGGTCATTCCTCTGTGGAACCCCCCGCGCCGTAAATGTCCTCATAAAGCCCCAGCTCAATCAGCCGGTCGCGCAGGGACTGCATATCCTCCCACGCTTCCCGCTTCTTCGCCGGATCCCGCAAAAGCGCCGACGGATGATAGGTCGGCATCATCCACACGCCCTTGCGCTCAAACCACCGGCCCCGATCCCGCGTGATGCGCATCTCCGGGCCGAGGATGTTCTTCGCCGCCGTCGAGCCGAGGAGCACGATTACCTTCGGCCGCACGAGGGCGAACTGCATCCGCAGATGCAGCTTGCACGCCTCCGCCTCGGTTTCCTCCGGCACGCGGTTGTGGGGCGGGCGGCACTTGACGATGTTGCAGATGTACACGCGATCCCGCGGAAGCGAAATGGCGCCGAGCATCCGCGTCAGCAGCTGCCCCGCCGGGCCGACAAAGGCGAGACCTTCCTCGTCCTCGACCTGCCCCGGCCCCTCGCCGATAAGCATCAGCGGCGCGTGCTCGTCGCCCTGCCCGGGCACCTTGTGGTGAACGCCCTCGTGCAGCGGGCACATGGCGCACGCCGCCACCTGGCGGTGAAACAGCTCCCAGGTGATTTCCGGCATGGCGCTTCCCTCCCTTACAGCTTCGTTTGCCACAGCGTGAAGGATTGGGTGATGTCGCGCTGCACCCAAGTGACCAGGCTCACCAGCAGCGCCGTCAGGACGAGAATCGCAATCGTCCCGGCCACCACGCCGAAGAAGTCGCCCACGCCGGCCAGCATCCGCCATCGTCCCTGACGGATCAGCCGCTTCTCCTCGTCGGTGACGGGCTGCCCGTCGTCATCATAGAAATCCAGTTCCCCGTCATCGTCCTCGTCGTAGCCGACGTCGTCCTCCACAGGCTGGCGGAACACCGGCTCCCGCGGTTCGTCGTCCCGCGGCTCCTGATGGGAAAAATAAGGCATAGTCGCCCTCCGTTCCGTGTATCTACCCTACACAACGCGCCGGGATACCAAAACCCTGCCGTTACACATAATCCAGCCAGGGCGCGGGATCCTCCTCCCGGCCGGTGAGATGACCCTGCGACGTCAGCCCCGGGAAACCCGTCTGCCGCAGCGCCTCGTAGAGCACAATCGCCACCGAGTTGGACAGGTTCAGGCTGCGCGCCTCCGGCCGCATCGGGATGCGCACGCAGCGGTCGTATACCCGCGACAGCAGCGTTTCCGGCAGGCCGCGGGTTTCGCAGCCGAACACGAGGAAGTCCCCGTCCTGATACGACGCCTCATGATACCCCCGCGGCGCTTTGGTGGACGCGAAGTGCATCCGCGCCTCCGGATGGCGGCGCAGAAAGTCCGCCAAATCAGGATAGACGTGATACTGCATCAGATGCCAGTAGTCCAGCCCCGCGCGCTTCAAATACCGGTCGCTGAGGGAGAAGCCCAGCGGCTCGATCAGGTGCAGCACGCTGCCCGTCGCCGCGCAGCTGCGGGCGATGTTGCCCGTATTCTGCGGAATCTCCGGATTGACCAGCACAATATTCATCGCCATTTTCGCGGCCTCCCCTTGCTCTTCTATTGTACCATCGAAAAAAGGCGAGCGCAAGACTTGCGCCCGCCGAATTGTCAGCCGACTTGTCAGCCCGCCAGCCCCTGATCGCTGGCCTGCGCGGTGTAGAGCGCCCAGTATGCGCCCTTGCGCGCCATCAGCTCCTCGTGGCTGCCCATTTCGAGGATGCCCTTGTTGCCGATGTACAGGATGCGGTCGCAGCTCTTGATGGTGGACAGCCGGTGAGCGACCACGAAGCTGGTGCGGTTCTTGAGCATTTCCTGAATGCCCTCCTGCAACAGCCGCTCCGTCTTGGTGTCAATGGAGGAGGTCGCCTCGTCCAGAATCAGGATGCGGGGGTCGGACAGCAGCGTCCGCGCAAAGGCGATCAACTGCTTCTGACCCTGGCTCAGGCGGCTGCCGCGCTCGTTGACGGGCGTCTCGTAGCCCATGGGCATTTCGCGGATGAACGCGTCCGCCCGCACGCGCCGCGCGGCCTCCTGAATCTCCGCCTCCGTCGCGTTCAGGCGGCCGTAGCGGATGTTGTCCATGATGGTGCCGGAGAAGATGAAGCTGTCCTGCATCATGATGCCCAGCTGGCTGCGCAGGCTTTCGAGGGTCACGTCGGTCACGTCGACCGCCGTGCCGTCCGCCTCATGGAGCACAATCCGCCCGCCGGTCAGGTTGTAGAAGCGGCACAGCAGGTTGATGATGGTGCTCTTGCCCGCGCCGGTCGGGCCGACCAGCGCGATGCTTTCGCCGGCCTTCACATGGAGGTTCATGTGCTCCAGCACGTTCACGCCTTCCTCATAGGCGAAGGTCACGTCCTCAAAGTCCACCTCGCCGGTGATGTCGCCGAGGGTGCGCGCGTCGGGCTTGTTGTCCACGGTGACAGGCTCGTCCATCGTCTCAAAGATGCGCTCCAGGTAGGCCAGGTTGTTCACGAAGCTGTTGTAGATGTTCGCCAGCTGGGTGATGGGCTGCCAGAAGCGGCTGACGTACTGCCCCATCGCCAGAATCACGCCGAAGGACACGATCGCGCCGCCCAGCCAGTGCACGCCAGCAAAGTACATGACGGTGAACACGACCTGCGTGATGATCTCCGAGGACAGCCACACGCTGTTGGAGATGTAGACCGCCTTCATCCACGCGCTGCGGCAGGCGGAGGCCAGACGCTCCATGATGGAGCAGTTCGTTTCCTCCCGCGCGAAGAGCTGGCTGACGCGCACGCCGTCGATGGATTCCGCCAGGTAGGCGTTGTAGTTGCTGTTTTTGTTGCTCTGGTTGCGCCAGGCCCGGCGCTGCTTCGGCTTCAGGTAGAAGATGATCGCCACGAACACCGGCAGTCCGGCCACGACGATGGTCGCCAGCGTCGGTTCCGTCGCGTACATGAACACGACGATGAAAATGATGTTGATGATTTCCAGAATGCTGTTGATAATGCCGTTGGAGAGAATATCCGAAACGGAGTTGACGTAATTGATCACGCGAACGAGGATCTTGCCCGCAGGGCGGCTGTCGTAGTACTGGAAGGGCAACCGCTGCAAGTGAGAGAACAAGTCCTTGCGGATGTCGTAGATGATCTCCTGGCTGACATGGGCCATGATCCGGGAGCGGATGACCGTAAAGACGATGCTGATGGCGATGATGCCGACGAACAGCGCCGCCATGCGGCCGAGCATCGTCATGTCATGGTTGGGCACGGCCTCGTCCAGCACCCACTGGGTGATCTTGGGGATGAACAGGCTGGAGACGGAGGCGCACGCGGAGAGAATCAGCGCCAGCAGCATCTTGTACCAATGCTTGCGGATGTAGCCGACGGTACGCTTCAAATGCTTGATGTCAAAGGGGGATTCCAGCGTTTCGTCCACATCGAACTTATTGCGGGCCATCAGGCAGCGCCTCCTTCCTCCACGCCGTTTTGAAGCGCCCAGGTGTCATAGTAATAGCCATGCAGTTTGAGCAGCTCCTCGTGAGTACCGCGCTCGACGATTTCCCCGTCCTTGAGGATCAGAATCTGATCCGCGTCCTTCACCGAGGAAATGCGCTGCGCGATGATCAGCTTGGTGCAGGCAAAAGGCAGGCTGGCCAGCTGCTCCTGGATATAGCGCTCCGTCTCCATATCGACGGCGGAGGTGGTATCGTCCATGACGAGAATGCCGGGCTGCACCGCCAGCGCCCGCGCCAGCGCGATTCGCTGCTTCTGGCCGCCGGACAGGCCCACGCCGCGCTCGCCGACGATGGTGTCATACTGCTGCGGCAGCGCCATCACGAAGTCGTCCGCCGCGGCGCGCCGGGCGAAATCACGCACATTCTCGAGCGTCAGCTCCTGATCGCCGAAGGCCACGTTGCCTTCCACCGTATCGGAAAAGAGGAACACGTCCTGCGTGGCGGTGCCGATGCCGTCCCGCAGCTCGCGCAGCCGCCAGGAGCGCACGTCGCACCCGTCCACCGCCACATGGCCCTTTTGCGGGTCATAAAAGCGTGCCAGCAGCTGGATGATCGTCGTCTTGCCCGAGCCGGTCGGGCCCATGATGGCCACCGTCTCCCCCGGCTTGGCGGTAAAGGTCACGTCCTTCAAAATCGGCTGATTGTCATAGCTGAAGGACACATGGTCGAAGGTGATGCCGCCTTCCACCCGGTCATGATGCGCCGCGCAGCAGCCGTCCACAATGCTGGAGCGGCTCTTGTCCAGCTCCATGACCTTCGTCGCGCAGGTGGTGAAGCGCTGCCAGTCGTTGAGCAGGTTGCCCAGCTGCCGCATGGGGTTGCTCAGCGCCCAGGTCAGGCTGGTGAAGATGGTCAGCTCGCCCGGCGTCAGCTCGCCGTTCATGATCAGCACGCCGCCGAAAAACACGGTGATCAGCGTCATCGCGTTGGCAAGGATTTCAATGAAGGGATACACGGACAGCCACAGCTTGTTGATGTCTAGGTTCGCGTCCCGGTAGGCGGAGGAACGCTCGTCAAAGCGCTGCTTCTCGTATTCCTCACGGGCGAACGCCTTGACCGCCCGGTTGCCCGCGATGTTCTCCTGAGCGCGGGTGTTCATCTCGCTGAGCTTGTCCCGCATATCCACGAACAGCCGCCGCGCGCGCTTGGAGTAGAATTTGCTGATGAGCAGCAGCAGCGGCGTGACCGCCACCAGCGCCAGCGCCAGCTTCCAGCTGACAAAGAACAGGTAGATCGACGTGGAGAGGAACATCACCACCGAGTCGACCGCCACATAGTCGATATAGCTCAGGAAATGGCGGCACCAGTCGGTATCGGCGCTCATGCGCGTCATCAGGTCGCCGGTACGGTGCAGGTCGAAAAAGCGCATATCCTGGTGCTGCATCCGGGTGAACATCCGCATCCGCAGGTTGTACACGGTATTCTGGCTCGTCTTTTCCAGCGTGATCACCATGAAATACCGCAGTCCCTCGCGAAGCAGCTTGACCAGCAGCATCGTGATCAGGAGTCCCGCCAGCGGCTCCACGTTGCCGCCGACGATGACCTCGTCCACCAGCCGCGCCGTCAGCGTGGGATTCACCAGCAGCATCAGCGACGTCACCGCCGCAATGCACAGCGCCAGAATGTGCCGCTTGTGCAGCTTTGCGTCCATCACGGACCAAAGCCATTTGATCTGTTCCATGATCCTTTTCCCTTTCTCTGCCGCGTTGTCCTCGTCGTTTTGTTGCACGCGCAACGATTCACGCGCGATTACGCTGCGAACCGTTCCGGCGCACCCCTCCATAGATGTTGGAACGCGTTATAGTATGCAGCAAACGCGAGGCAATGTCAACCGTCTTTCTGGCAAAATCCTGTCTTTTTTTCGCCAGCAAAAGCCGCCCGGAAAAGAAAATTTTGTGGATACGGCAGGAGAATGTTGACAAGAATAGTCGGGTATGATAGAATGCTCTCGCAATCCCGATTGAATCAATCGGAATTGGGGACAAGCCGTCCCGGAAAGGAGCCTGCCATGAAGCTGTCCACCAAGGGGAAATACGGGCTGTACGCGATGTTCTACCTGGCGCAGCAGGCAGGCGAGGGACCGCAGCCGCTCAAGGCGATGGCCTCCATCGGCGTCTCCTCCGAGGACTATCTGGAGCAGCTGCTGGGCAGCCTGCGCCGCGCGGGACTTGTGTCCACGGTGCGGGGCGCGCAGGGCGGCTATCAGCTCTCCCGCCCGCCGGAGGAAATCACCGTCGGCGACATCCTGGACGCAACGGAAGGGCCCGTCAACCTTTCCGAATGTCTGAACGACGAGGGCTGCTGTCAGCGCAGCGGCCAGTGCAAGGCCCGCCGCGTGTGGGAATCGCTCTCGCGCAGCATCAACGATCTTCTGCAATCCATTACCCTGCGGGATATGCTGGAGCAGGACTGCTTCGACGCTCCCGCCGAGCACGCAAAGGAGTAATTCATCATGGACCGTATCTATCTGGACAACGCCGCGACCACCGCCGTATCCCCTGAGGTGCTGGAAGCGATGACGCCCTACTTCTGCCAGGTGTACGGCAATCCCTCCAGCATCCACTCCACCGGCCGCGACGCGCGCCGCGCGGTGGATGCCGCCCGCAAGCAGGTTGCCGCCGCCATCGGCGCAACCGCGCCGGAAATCTACTTCACCGCCGGCGGCAGCGAGAGCGACAACTGGGCCATCAAGGGCACGGCGTTCGCCAAGCGAAGCAAGGGCAACCACATCATCACCTCCGCCATCGAGCACCACGCGGTGCTGCACACTTGCAAGTGGCTGGAAAAGCAGGGCTTTGAGGTCACCTACCTGCCGGTGGACGAGTTCGGCCGCGTCTCCCCGTCCGACGTGGAGAAGGCCATCACCGACAAGACCATCCTGATCTCCATCATGGCGGCCAACAACGAGATCGGCACCCTGGAGCCGATCGCCGAGATCGGCCGGATCGCCCACGAGCACGGCGTGCTCTTCCACACCGACGCGGTGCAGGCCGTCGGCGCGATTCCGCTGGACGTGAACGCCATGAACATTGATATGCTCTCCATGAGCGGCCACAAGTTCCACGGCCCGAAGGGAATCGGCGCGCTGTACATCCGTAAGGGCGTGCGCATCGACACCTTCATGCACGGCGGCGCGCAGGAGCGCGGCCAGCGCGCGGGCACGGAAAACCTGGCCGGCATTGTGGGCATCGGCAAGGCCATTGAGCTGGCGACCGCGCATTTGGAGGAAAACGCCGCCCGGATGATTCGCCTGCGCGACCGGCTGATCGACGGCATTTTGACCTCCATCCCGGACGTGCGGCTGAACGGCCATCGCACCGAGCGCCTGCCCAACAACGTCAACGTGTCCATCCGCTACATTGAGGGCGAGGCCATGCTGCTCCGCCTTGATCTGGCGGGCATCGCCGGGTCGAGCGGCTCGGCGTGCACCAGCGGCAGCCTGGATCCGAGCCATGTGCTGTTAGCCATCGGCCTCCCCCACGAAATTGCCCACGGCTCTCTGCGCCTGACCCTGGGCACCGACTCCACCGACGAGGACGTGGACGAGGTATTGAAGGTGCTGCCGAAGATCGTCAGCGACCTGCGCGCCATGAGCGTGCTGAACGAGTTCACCACCACCGTCGGCGGAACCTGCCCGATGCAGACGGTTCGCTAAAGGAGGATAAACGCGATGTATTCCGAAAAAGTCATGGATCACTTCTCCAACCCGCGCAACGTCGGCGAAATTGAGGGCGCGAGCGGCACCGGTACCGTCGGCAACGCCAAGTGCGGCGACATCATGAAGATGGACATCAAGGTGGAGAACGGCGTCATCACCGACGTCAAATTCAAGACCTTTGGCTGCGGCGCGGCCATCGCGACCAGCTCGATGGCCACGGAAATGGTCAAGGGCAAGACGATCGACGAGGCGCTCCAGCTGACCAACCAGGCTGTCGCCGAGGCGCTGGACGGGCTGCCCCCCGTCAAGATGCACTGCTCCATGCTTGCCGAGCAGGCGATTCACGCCGCGATCGACGACTATCGCAAGAAGCATCCGGAAGCGTAAAAACGCGTCAAAAAAGTGGCTGCGGCCACTTTTTTGCGTTGGCGAGAGGGGGACAGACATATTCCTATGAAATTTGTCGGAATCAGCCGGGTGTTCTCAACGGTCAATGATCAGCAGTATGAAACGATCGGCGCGTTTTGGGACGAGCTGTCCCGGCAGTACGGAACGGGCAGCCTGCGCGGGCTGGGCTATCACTGGACGAAGGATACCATCGAATATGTCATCGGGCTGAAGGAAGGCGAAATCGCCCTGGCCAACTGCGCTGTCACACTGCCGGACGACGGCTGGATCACGGCGCGTGGCAAAACCATCGAGCTGGACAGGCTGTACGCGCAAATCTATCAGGACGGCCCGTTGCAATATGAAATCGAAACGTTCACCGATCAGGGCGAATGCGAAATTCAATACTATCGGTAATAGGAAAAGACGCGGCTCGGCAAACCGCGTCTTTTTGCTTGTTCCGAATTTTCCGTCAGCCCGCTTTCCGCTTCAACCGGCCAAACGCCACTAACACGGCAATCATCACCACGGGGAAGACAATCGCGGCGAGCAGCCCGGTCGTCAGCTGACCGTTCGCGGCGTTCGCCACCAATCCGACCAGCGTCGGGCCGGAGGAGCAGCCCAGGTCGCCCGCCAGCGCCATCAGCGCGTACATGGCTGTTCCGCCGCCCGGCAGCGCCTGCGCCGCCAGGCTGAACGTGCCCGGCCAGAAGATGCCCACCGAGAAACCGCACAGCGCGCAGCCAACAAGCGACAGGATCGCGCTGCCGGTCAGCGCCGCGAGCAGGTAGCACACGACGCACAGCACCGCGCTGCCCATCATGGCCGCGCGCAGCGGCAGCCGGTCGCTGAACCGGCCGTAAATCGCGCGGGAGGTTCCCATCAGCAGCGCAAAGGCGCAGGGGCCGGCCAGATCGCCCACCGCCTTTTCCACCTGCAGGCCGGACTCGGCGAACGCCGACGCCCACTGGCTCATCCCCTGCTCCGACGCGCCGGAGCACACCATCATCACCATCAGCACCCAGAATACCTTTTGACGGCACAGCGCGCCGATGGACAGCTTCTTGTGCCCCGCGGCGATGGGATAGATCGGCACCTGCGCATAGTAAAACGCGTTCAACAACGGAATCAGCGCCCACAGGCAGGCCAGCACACGCCAATTTTTCACGCCAAAGGCGGCGAAGAACGCCGTCGACAGCAGCACCACACCCACATGGCCCCAGCAGTAGAAGGCGTGCAGCACGCTCATCGCCGCTTCCTTCTTTTCCGTCGGGCACGCCTCGACGATGGGGCTGACGAGCACCTCGATCAGGCCGCCGCCCACCGCGTAGAGCACCACGGCGGTCAGCACGCCCGCGTAGCCGCCCAGCACCGCCGGGAAGAACGCCAGGCCCAGGATGCCCGCCACGCTGAACAGATGCGCGGCCAGGATGCACGCCCGGTACCCGACCCTGTCCACCACCCGGGCGCTGAGGAAATCGACGCACAGCTGCACGGCGAAGTTCAGCGTCGTGATCAGCGTCACCTGATCCAGCGTCAGCCCGAAGTCCTCCACAAACGTCAAAAAAAGCAGCGGCGCAAAATTGTTCACGATCGCCTGGGTAATGTACCCCAAATAGCTGGCGTAAATCGTATGCGCGTAGTCCCCGCGAATCCTTTGCAGCATGAGCGACCCGCTCCCCCTTCGGCAGCATTCCCCGGCATTATACCGCACCGCCTGACTGTTTTCAAGAAAAACCGACGGCTTTTTTGCCGGAAAAGCGGATTCGGCAAACAAATCAGCAGATAAGGTACAATAAATTGCGCAAAAAGAGAAGACATAGTTTGCAAGCTCTGGTA
>CAZRLM010000100.1:6939-10314 GCA_964600835.1 uncultured Oscillospiraceae bacterium | reverse complement strand
GTCAGCGCCGTGCCGTCGTACGCCTTCTCGGCGTCCGCCGCCTTGATCGTGATCGGACGCGCCGTCACCGTCAGCGTGCCGGGCACATAGGTCACCGTGTAGTTGCCCTGAACAGCCTCGCCAGTGGGCGTGATCGTGTACTCGCCCACGTTCTCGCCGAGGTCTCTCGTCAGGGTGTACTCGATAGTGTCGTTGTTCAGCGTGCCTTCGACAACTGCCGTCAGCGCCGGATCGGCGTCGCCGTAGACCTTGGTCTTGTTGTCGGCGGTGACCGTCACGGCCTTGGGCATGATCTCAAGCATGCCGGGGAGGTAGGTCACGTCATAAGGAATGCCGTCGTAGGAGATTTGGGAAGCGCCGGTGATGGTCATGGGGTAGGTGCCGACGTTCTTCTGGGGATCGCCGTTCAGCGTGAGAGCCACGCCGTACTGCGCCTCCACCTCGGCGAAGGTCAGCTTGCCCTCGAGCGCAACGCCGTTCAGCGTCACTTCAACAAGGGACAGCGTGTGCTCCTGACCATCGTAGATCACCTTGTCGTCCACAAGCTTCAGGGTAAGCGTGCCGTTCGGCTCGAAGTTCGCGGTATAGGTCGCGGCGACGTTCAGGCCGTTGACCTTCTCCGGCACGAACGCCGGATCCGTGCCGACCTCCTCGCCGTCTTCCTTCGTCCAGTTGACGAAGTGATAGCCGGTCGCAGCCTGCGCGACAGAACCCTGCGCAATGCCGGTGACGGGCGCAAGGGACTCGCTCGCCCGGGTGACGCTGCCGCCCGCCGTCGCTTCATAATAAATCGTTACGTTTTCGGCCTCGCTCCAGCGGCCCGTCAGCACAACGGCCCGCTCGGGCATGGTGAACTCCGTGACCTTCGCGCCGTCCTTGTACCAGCCGTCAAAGGTGTAGCCGGGGAGCACGGGCACGGGTTCGACCGTGACCGTCGTGCCAAACGTCTCTTCCGTTGTGGCCGGTACGGCGGGCGCGCCAGCGGGCACGTCGCCCTCGTACCGGTAGGACACGTCGTAGTTCGCTTTTTTATAGTAGACATTCAGCGTCTGATTGGACTGGTTCAGCTTAATCTGGTTGTTCCGATTCTCAAAGACATAGCCGGGAATCGAAATCTTCGCGTCGTTGTCCGTGACCTCCTGATTGCTCAGCGTGTTGAAGGTAACGAAGCTGGGATCCCCATATTTCACATAGTTGCCTTTGTCGTCCTGAATCCAGTGCTGAACAAAATACTTGTAGTCAATGTGCAGATAGCCGTCGATATGCCATGTGAGACCAGCTGCGTCCGGACCGTCGTTGTAGTCCGCAGCGCCGTTCGAGGGGCAAAGGCCGCTGTTCTCGTGTCCGCCGGTCCAGTCGATGGTGTTCTTGACGAGATCGCTCGTAATGACCCCCGCGTTGGGCGCAAAGGGCGTATACGTTCCGGTTTTGATTGCGTTGATGACCGTCTGCTCATACGGCTGGCCATCCTGATATTTCCTGTCCGCATCGAATCCGCCATTGGCGTCCGCTACCTGCTTCGCGCTGGGAATGCCGCTCACGACGATTTTGCCGATCGTGAACCAGCCGTCCGTCATCTTCAGACCCGTCGTGTCGCCATCCACATGGATGTACATAAACACGACCTGCGTCCCGGCAGCCGTAGCAGCCGTAACGGTAACCTTGTACGTTTCGGTATAGGTCCGGCCGGCTTTCCTATAAGAGTAAGAGTGCGTAATCGTAACCGCGCCGGCGGAAACGCCCGTAACGGTCGCCTCATGACCATCCGGCTTCACTGCCGCCACATTTTCATCTGAGGACTCCCACCTATGGTTATAGCCCTCGGTGCCCGTCAGGTCAATGGTTTCTCCGACCGCCACTTCATTGTCCCTGCTGATAGCCAGGGTGGAAGCGCCGCCGTTGCTCCAGGGCGAAGAAACCTGCTCCGCAAATGCCTGAACAGGCATCATGGTGAACAGCATCATGACCGCCGTCAGCATCGAAAGGAATTTCTTCATTCTAAACATCCTTGTTTCCCTCCCACAAAGGTATCGCATCATTTATCCATCGGCTGACGAGAGCGCTCGCTCCCGTCGAAGAAATTCCTCTTATTCCGCGTCGAGCACGGTGATGCTCAGGCGGTACAGGTTGCCGAAGTTCTCGCGGGTGACAACGTAGGCGTAGGTCAGGTCGTTCGCGCCCTCGATGTCGTAGACCGTCTCGCCGCCGTCGGGCGAAACCTGCCACTGCATCACGCAGGACGCGCTCTCAAAGCCGGTGAGGGTCGCGGTGAGCACCACCGTTTCGCCCTCGCTGACGGACTCGCGGCCGTCCACGTTGGAGGTGACGCCGATCGTGCGGATCACGTCCTCCTCCTCAGGGGTCGCCGCCGCGTTGTACAGGGCGATCTTCGCGGTGAGCACATAGCCCTCCAGCTCGCCGAACACGGCGTAGCTCCACTGGCTGTCAATCTCCTTGACGAACAGCATCGCGCCGGCAGGGATCATCGCCAGGGTCTCGGCGGCCTCGTCCGCCTCCGCCTTGAGGGGCGTTTCGGTCTCGCCCTCCGGCAGCACCACCATGATCGGGCGCAGGCCCTCCAGCGGATCGGGCGCGGCGGTGGTCACGGGAGCCGCGGGGGCTTCGGTGACGACCGGGGCTTCGGTCACGACGGGGGCTTCGGTGATAACCGGGGCTTCGGTCACGACGGGGGCTTCGGTGATAACCGGGGCTTCGGTCACGACCGGAGGTTCAGGCTCGACCGTCGCCTCGGGCGTAGCCGTGGGGCGAGGCTTCACTCCCGGCAGACGGAAGCCGCCGGAAGGAATTTCATTGGCCTGCGCGCAGCCGAGCGCTCCCAGCGCCAACATCAGCACAGTGACAAGCGCAACGATTTTGCGTCCGTTCTTCAACATCTTGATATCCTCCTTGACCGCCGATCCCGGCCGGCCCACTTTTAACCATTTCTCCGTTCGGTTACATTTTTCCTGCTTGATGTTTCACTTTTATCCGGCAATACCACCGGCACGCACGGCTCCGGTGGTCGCTTCCGGGTTTGAGGGTTCCTTACGCCGCAACCAGCACCGCGCGGTAGGCGTACTCGGCGTTGTCCTCGGTCACGGTGAAGGTGTAGGTGTCGCCGGAGCCAACGGTCGTCCAAACCTGCTCGTTGGTTTCCGCGTCCACATCGCCCTGGAACACTTCCCAGCGGACAGTGTACGCCTGGTTGGCGTTCTTCACGTCGGCCACCAGGGTCACGCTGTCGCCGTAGAAGATTTCCGCCGCGCCGTTCATCAGCTTCACGCTCACCTGCGCGGAGAAAGGCTCGACCACTTCTTCGGGAACCTCGGTCGCTTCGGGCTGCTCGACCACCTCGGGAACCTCGGTCGCTTCGGG
>CAZRLM010000100.1:0-6839 GCA_964600835.1 uncultured Oscillospiraceae bacterium | reverse complement strand
CTTCGGGCTGCTCGACCACCTCGGGAACCTCGGTCGCTTCGGGCTGCTCGACCACCTCGGGAACCTCGGTCGCTTCGGGCTGCTCGACCACCTCGGGAACCTCGGTCGCTTCGGGCTGCTCGATCACTTCGGGAACCTCAACCACTTCGGGCTCCTCGGAGGGCACAACGGGCGCTTCCGGTTCCACGGCAACAACCTCTTCCACCGGCGCAACAGGCTCCACCGGCAGCAGATCCGTGGGGGTCGCGGTTTCGGCCAGCGCGCTGGTCGCCAGCAGGGTCATCGTCATCATCATCAGGGCCGTGCGCTTCATCATGTTCTTCATTGTTGTGTCCTCCTTCTATCTATCAGGGAATTTCCCCGCTCTTTCCTTTTGACATCCTTATTTTAACACGGCTGGGTTACAAAACCGGTTACATGAGAAGCTATTTTTTTTTTTTTTTCAAAATTTCAGAATTCGTTTTTTCCGCTGTGCATACAACAAATTGGGGGTTTTCGCCCCTTTTTTTCACTTAATGCGGTTTATCGTGACGAAAAGTCGGCTCATGTAACCTTTTTGCAACCAGACAGAAAAAGCGCCAGCCGGACCTGACGCACGGCTGGCGCGAGTTTCTTCTATATATAATAGCTCGAAAACCGATCACTCCGCGGGGTGGGCCGGAAGCTCCTCCGGCACCCGCATTTCCTTTTGACGCTGCTCGCCGGGCTGGGGCATGGCGCTGCTCAGGGGGCCGACGCGGTAGTTGAAGGCCATGTTGGAGTTGGGGTACTTGCGGTAGAACAGCCGCTTGATGCGCTCCATGACCATCGCGCCGGTCTGGTAATTCACCGTGGGCAGCAGCAGCGCGACAATGGTCGGGCTGATGTGCGTCACCGTGTCGCCCTTGCGCAGATTCTGCTTGAGCAGCTCCATCAGGCTCTGCATCACGTTGTCCTGCTTGATGGAGTCCATCGGCTGCCCGTTGAGGTTGCTGACCATGATGACCGCCAGGAACATGGTGGAACCCAGGCGCTCCAGGTTGCGCATTTGCAGGTTGAAGATTTCCTTGAACACGGCGTACTCGCAGATGAACGCGCCACGCTGCTCGCTGGACTCCCGCAGCTCGTTGCGAATGGACTCCAGGTTGAACTCCAGCGTGTTGCTCGCGTGGACGATCTGCTTGTAGAACTCCCGCATTTCTCCGCTTGGCTCCACGCCCAGATAGCGGTAATGCAGCTGCACGACGTGCTTGTACTGGATCATGGCCTCGTTGTTGCGGTTGGTCTTGATCAGGGCGGTCATCAGCTCCATATGGAGGCGGTCGTCGAAGTTGTCCACATCCAGGGCGGCGCGGCAGACGTTGATGATCTCGTCGTAATTCTCCTCCTGCTTGAGCATCTCCACATAGGCGTAGACCGCCGCCATGTATTTGGTGTGCAGCGCGGTGGCCTGCGACACGGCCCACTCGTTCTGCTCGCTGTTTTGCAGCAGATCGCCGACGTAGAGCTTGATCAACCGGGTGTACAGCTCGCGCAGGCGGTCGGCGTCGCCCTTGCAGCGGGCGGCCTCGTCGAAAAGCTCGTCGATCTCGTAGAGGTCGACCGTCATCCGGGGCAAACACTGCCAGCGGTACGCGCCGTGATCGGCAACAATGCACTTGCCCAGGCCCGGCGACACCTGATTGAGCAGCGCGCGGACGCGGCTGACCATGGTCTTGAGCGCGTTTTCCGGATTGGCGGAGTTTTCCTCGGTCCAGAGCACGTCCAGCAGGCGGCGGTTACTCACCGGCTGGCCCTTGTGAACCATCAGAATCTGAATCAGCGTCACGCCTTTCCGGGAGGGGCTGACCAGCTGATCCTTCTTGATTTCGTTGATAAAGATGGAAAACGTGTCCATCAGTTGGATCCGAATGGTATCGCTCATTCTTTTGCCTCCATCCTTATACGAACAACCGCTTGCGCATCGCGTCCGCGTTGACGGCGTAGAGCAACGCCTGCTCTTGGGTGATGCGCCCGTCCTTAAACAGCCGCAGCAGCTCGCTGTCCATCGAGAGCATGGTCTGCCCGGCGTTTCCGCCGTAAATCACGTTGTCGATCTGGTGGGTTTTTCCGTCGCGAATCATGTTTTGAATCGCGCTGTTGATGGTCATGACCTCAAACACGGGCGTCAGCGAGCCGTCCCGCGTGGGAATCAGCCGCTGGGACACCACGGCGCGCAGCACCATCGACAGCTGAATGCGCACCTGCTGCTGCTGGTTGGGCGGGAACGCGTCGATGATTCGGTCGATGGTCTTGGCCGCGCCGATGGTATGCAGCGAGGAAAGCAGCAAATGGCCGGTTTCGGCGGCGGTGATGGCGGTCTGCATCGTCTCGCCGTCGCGCATCTCGCCCAGCATGATCACGTCCGGCGCCTGACGCAGCGAGGCGCGCAGCGCGCGGGCGAAGGTCGGCGCGTCCGCGGGCACCTCCCGCTGGCTGACAAGGCTCTGCTTGTGACTGTGCAGGTACTCGATCGGATCCTCGACGGTGATGATATGGCCCTGCCGCGTCCGGTTGATCCGGTCGACCATGCAGGCGAGCGTGGTGCTCTTGCCGCTGCCGGCCGGCCCGGTCACCAGGATCATGCCGGAGCGCTGCTCGGTCAGCTCCATCACCAGCGGCGGAATTTCCAGCGCCTGCGGGTCGGGCAGGCCGAAGGCCACCACCCGGTAGGCCGCCGCCAGCGTGCCGCGCTGCCGATAGGCGTTGCAGCGGAAACGGCACAGCCGCTCCATCGAGAAGGAGAAGTCGTCGTCTCCCTCGGCCAGCAGAAGCGCAATATCGCGTCCGCCCGCCAGCTCATAGGTTTGGCGGATCAGCGCCTCGGTCTCCCGGGGCTTCGCCGCCGCCTCCGTCACGGGAACAAACCGTCCCTTGACCTTGGCCATCACCGGAGAGCCGGGAACGATGAAAACGTCCGACCCGCCCATCTCCAGCGTCTTTTTGAGGATTTCCTGCAATTCCATCCGCCATCTACTCCTCGGTCGCGGCGTCCGCGCCAAATCGATGCTCCAGCCAGGTATACCGCGGCTCCTCGCCCCAGGGCGCAAGCGCGACGGCACAGCGCAGGCCGCGCCCCGCCTCCCCCGTTTGCGTCCAGGCAACGTCGCGCCCGGTCAGCGTCATGCCCTCCGGCAGTTTTTCGGCGACAAGCGCCAAATAGTCCGCGTCGCCGCCGGTATCGCGCGCGCAATCCGCCAGCACCGCGTCCAGCGCCGCCAGGCTGCGCTCCGCCTGCGCGGCCGTTTCATACTCCGCCGTCACAAAATCGCGACTGCGCTGCATCAGCTTTTCATCGCTGCGCGCGCTCATCAGCGACAATAGCCCCAGCACGCTCATGCTGACGGTTACAATCACCAGCAGCAGCGAAGCCGCGCCCGGCCCGATATAGAAGCTCCGCCGTTTCATTTTCTCGCCTCCCGGGGGACATAGCGCGCGCAGGGCAGCGACGCGACGGTTGTTTCGCCCCGAAGCGCACGAACCTGCGCCAAGCGCAGCGTCCCCGCCGGCGCGTCCTCCTCCGCCAGCTCAACCTCCAACGCGTAGGCCGCGCCCTCGCGCCGCCAGCATCCGTCCGCTTCGGTAAAGCCGCCCTCGGTCAGCAGCGCCTCCGGATCCTCCGCGGCATAAAGGCTTTCCGCCAGATCCTGCGCCGCCAGGAGCGCCTCGCTCTCCACGCCGGCGCGGTCGCTGTACGCGTAGGCCGCCGCGAACGTCCGCATCAGCACCGTCGCGCACAGCGCAAAGAACAGCACCGCCACCATGATTTCCACAAGCAGCGTGCGCTGGCTTCCGCTTCCGTTCATCGCTGCGCCTCCTCCCCGCTCGCGCTCCCGTGCAGCGCGACATGGAGCAGGTGTTCCTCTCCCTCGCCGTCCTGCGCGCGCAGCTCCAGCAGCCCGTTTTCCAGGAGCACGGGCGTAAAGCGCCGCGCCTGACAGATGACCTCGCCATAGTCCGGCTCAAAGGGCTGCGACGCGTCGGTGAACAGCTCCCGCAGCGCGCCGTCATAGCAATAGATGCGCGTCTCGTACCGTTCGCCGTCCTCCTCCATGCCCAGAGCAAGCACGTCGATGCCGTCGATTTGCGTGATGCGCACGGCGTCCGCCGCGTCGTTGCCGCGCACGACGTTCATCAAATAGCTGCACAGCACGCGCCGCTCGTTGTGGAGGCGGGTCTGGTCAACGCTGGTGCGGTAGAACTGGGCGCTGAGCAGCACCATCAGCGTTGAAAAAACGGCGAACACGCCCAGCAGCAGAAACACAAACGTGCCGGAAATGATATGCCCGCGGCTTCGCGCGCCTTCCATCGCCTTCAATCTCCGTTCGCCCCCCTCACGTTCACCCGCACCTCGGGCAATATATTGGAAGCAAATGCGTCATAGTAGACCAGAAAGCGTTCCTCGTCGTAGGCCAGTCCGTAATGCGCCTTGAGGTAGCCCAGGTCAATCGGATAATCGCCCTCCACCGCGTAGCAGGTGATCAGCGCGCTGTGGATGGCGTCGCGCACCATGTCAGCCTGCGCCTGCGTGGACGCCGTGTTCACGCGCCCCAGCGTCAGGAGCGCTCCCGCCACAAGCAGCGCAAACGCAGCCAGCGTAACCGCCACGCCGCGCGCAAACCCGTGTTTTCCGCTCCTCATGCTCAGCGCTCCTTTCTGATTCTTGCTCAGCCGCCCGGCTTACAGAATGCTGGAAATGATGCCCGCCATCGGCAGCATGACCGACAGCAGAATCGCGCCGATGACCACCGACAGCACGCCGACGAGCGTCGGCTCGATAATGGCGACCAGGCCCGCGATGCCGTCCTCGGCCTTCTCCTGATAGTCCCGGGCAATGCGGCCCATCGCCTCGTCCGCGCAGCCCGCCGCGCAGGCCGTGCGCAGCATACAGCCATGCAGCTCGTCAAACATCCCGGCCTCCGAGATCGCCTCGCCCAGCGAGCGGCCCTGCTCCACCTGCCCGCGCAGCGCCTCGACCTGCGCGCGGGCCGACGCGTCCTCCAGCACGGAGGGCACCAGGTTCAGCGCCTCGTCCATCGGGAAGCCGCCAGAGAGCAGCATGGAAAGCACGGAGGCCGTCCTGGCGCAGGAGATTTCGTGCCCAATCCGCCGCATGGGCGGGAAAAGCCTGTTCAGCGCGCGCAGAATGCGCTCCCGCGCCTTCGTGCGCACAAGCAGGCAGCACGCCAGCGCGGCGATCACGACCACGCCCACCACGATCAGCACCACCCAGCCCAGATCCTGCCCCAGACGCATCATCATGCTGCCGGAAGCGGTCATTTCCACGCCCATTCCTTGCAGCACGTCCCGGAACACGGGCAGCACCTTCGCGATCATCACCGATACGATCAGCAGCATCATCACGCCGAGCACGATGGGATACGTCACCGCGCTGGCAACGGCGCGCCGAATCCCGGCCTCGCGCCGGTAGTAGGTCGCCAGGTCGTTCATGACCTCCTCCAGGCGACCCGTCCGCTCGGCGATGCCCGTCATCTCCGTCAGGTACTTCGGCCAGCCGCCGTCGCTCTTCAGCGCCTCGTAAAGCGAGCCGGTCTGCGTCACCTGATCGCTGAGCGCGCGGTAGGTTCGCGCCAGCGCGCTCGACTCATGCGCCTGCGCCAGGGCATCCATGCCGTCGTAGAGGGGCATCCCCGAATTGAGCATCATCGCGACCTGCGCGCAGAAGCCGGCAATCTCCTCCGGCGTATGCGCCTTCCCGGTTTTCGTCCTCTTCGCCATGTTTCCCGCTCCTTTTCAGCGGCGCTGCCGCCTGTGCGCCCGCGTGCGCTTTGTCAGTAATAACGTTCGGCCGTGTAGACCGTGTTTTTATCAAAGCCGCTCAGCTCGGCGGTAATGTCTAACCGCTGATATTCGCCGTCGATGAGCACGTTGTTCCAGGCGTGGTATACCTTGCCCGCGTAGCCGATGACCAGCTGCGTCGGAATGCCCTGCACGCGCAGCATACAGGCCGCGACCACCGCCAGATCCTGGCACAGCCCGGAGCGCGTTTTGAAGCAGCGCTCCACGTCGCCCAGGTAGCTGGAAGGCGAGGACAGCGCGCGCACATAGTCGTAGGTGAAGCCACGGGTCATGTAATCCCGAATCGCCGCAACCTTCTCGCGATCCGTTTGCAGCCCCGCGCAAATTTCCTCCGACGCGGCGACCGCCGCGGACGTCTGCGTGTAGTTCACATACTGGCTCGGGCAAAGAAACGCGGCGTACTCCGTCTCCAGACGCGCATTGACCTTCACCTGCGCGTCCTTGGAGTACTTGTTGCCCTTCACGTTCTGGTACAACTCGCAAATGTAGTCCCCGCTGCCCATTTGCAGAGGAAACACCTCAAAGTCGCCCTTATTGTTCAGGTCGTAGGTATAGGTCGTATCTCCCTTGGTAATGCGCAGCTTGAGCTTTTTTTTCGAGCTTGCGCACGCCTCAATATAGCCCTGCGACGCATGGCTTGCGTCAACGATCAGGCTGCCCTTCTGGATGCGCTTTTCCCCGCTTGCCTCCGGCCACACCGCCGAGAGCAACGCGCACGCCGCCACGATCCCCGCCAGAAGAAGCACGGTCAGACACGCAGCGCTCACACGCCGTGCTTCACGGTATGTTTTCATGCGCGTCCTCCCTTCAAAATACGACAAATCAATTGTATTATACGGCATGACGTGCCTATTTTCAAGTTTTTTCTGGACACTTGAAAAGAGCGCACCCAAAGGAGTGCATACAATTTAAGGCGCAAAAACAAGCAGCTTGTTTCCCAAACGCTGTCTATGCGGCGCGTCCAGAACGCGCCGCTCGCATATAGCCGGGAACCCCAGCTT
>CAZRLM010000099.1:8401-10608 GCA_964600835.1 uncultured Oscillospiraceae bacterium | reverse complement strand
TATGTTCCCTGCTCATTTCCCGGTAGATTACCATGTTCATATCCCTGTTTGATTCCCTGCTTATATCCCTGTTCATAACTCTGCATTTTCGGGTTATATGTAGGGTTATAGCTGAAATAGCAGATCGTATAGATGGGCGTAACCTTCTTCTGACCCTTGTATGCGATCAGCCCAGCCTGGATTAGCTGGTTGCGTGCCTTGATCAGGCTGTCCTCCGAGCATCCCACCAACGACATCAACACGGTGTTGGCAACCGATATCCTCTCCGGGAAACGCTCCTTGTTTGCCAAATACAGCAATTTGCGCATCACCTTGTATGCGTTTGCAGAGAGAGGATGGGTCAGTTCCCAATCGTCGAGCGCGTTAATCTCGATCAGATAGTTCACACTCATTTGGAACTCCCTTCGCGGGGATCAGATCGTCTTATTCCTCGTTTCAAAAAGGAACGCGGGCGCTGATCCGCCGATGTTTATCGGTTTCTCTGCGTGTTCATATTCAGACCGGTGGACGCTGCGCTCCGGGTCAAAGCCGTTCGGGTAGCGCGCGTTGAGCTTGGCAATATTCCGCTGCGCGATTTCTTCAAGCGTCAGGCCCAGTCCGGCAGCCGTTTCGGCAACATACCAAAGCACATCGCCGACTTCATCGGCCATCTTGTCCGTGTCAAACCTGTGCCCTTGGTGGAGATACTTTTTCAGCATATCCGCGCACTCGCCGGATTCTCCGCATAGGCCCAGCACGCCGTTTTCAATTTTTTCGAGCCGTTCTGCCTTTTTCTTGCTCGTTCGCTGTGCAAGAAGCTGATACTCATTCAGATTCATGCTTCATCCTCCCATATTGCTACGCAAATTCTGCTCACTGGGTTAATCGTTCGGGCCGGGAACCGGCGCCGAACCATCGCCACGCGCAGATGATTCAGCATCCTCCACAAGCCCCTTTTCAGACGCTTTATCCTCACGCTCCCGCGCCTCCTTTACGATGTCGCGCACAGACAGCATGTCGTTCCACATGTGGATCAGGTTCATGGACACGCTGTATTCGTGTTTCGGGATGTCGTGCAAGGCCCCCACGCCGTAGTGCGCAAGGAGCGCCTTGCGAATCGCGTTGCCCAATTTGGTAACGGCCTTGCGCTCGCAGACGCCGCGCTTGTCCAGCAGCTCGTAGGCGCGGGCACGAATGGCGTCGTTCAAATAGCGTACCTGCTGCGGCGTTACCAGCGTATTCAGCCGGATTTGTTTTTCAAGGGCTTCCAGCCGGTCAGCCTGCACCTGCTGCGCGGCGGCGAGCTGGTTCAGTGCATTGGTGTTGTTTTCCAGCATCTTGCCCATCGCCTCCACCAAAGGCCCCATCATCTGCTGGATGATGGCCGGGATCATCTGCGCCTGCTCCGGCGTGAACACGGTGAGAGCGTTGTTTTCATCCATGGATTTCTACCTCCTCGATAGTAACCGTATCTAAAGCCTTGCGTGCATCCCTGGCCCATGCCTCGACCGTGCGTAAAAGTTCATCGTAATCGTTCTTTTCGGCAAGGAGCATCGTCCCGAAGGTGTGCTGCATATGAGGCATCCGGGCACAAGTTCCCACAAACTGTCGTACCGCCGAAGCGAATACGTCAAGCGTCAAAGCGTCTACGGGTACGCGCTCTGCGTCGCCCTTGGCCGCCGCGCTCTGCATAGACAGAAGATCAGCCTGAACCCGGTCATAATCCTGCTGGGCTTCCGCCAGCATTTCGTCGCGTTCGGCCACGTCGCGCTGTAAAGAGGCGTTTTCCCGGCGCAGACGGCTGGCTTCCTGGAGGGCGGCTCGGCCATCGTTGGCAACGCGCTCAATCTCCATGCGCTGCCTGTCAATGGTGTTCTGCTTGGCAACAAGGTCGTCCATGACGCGATCGGGAATCTTGTCCGCCTGCCTTTCAAGCTCCTCTGCCCGTTCCTCGGCGCGCTGACGGGCTTTCTTCTCCTTGGAGAGTTCAACGCCCATTTCCTCGCGTACCTTGTGTACGGCTTCCTCGACCTCGCGGCTTGTCATGGCCGCCACATCGTTTTCGGCCAGAAATTCATCTTCCGTCCCAGCGGGAAGGGAAAGCATTTTGAACAGCTTGCTCTTGTCGCCAATCTGCGCTGCCGCCTCGCTGCTTCCGAATCTGCCGTATGCCTGCATGAACTGCTGGGCGGTTCGCTCGCTGCACCCTGCGTTCTCTCTGATCCAAG